>NZ_JBWLUT010000130.1:70000-114789 GCF_056504575.1 Blautia sp. CGZ-1-C1 | reverse complement strand
TGGATCAATTTTGAATCCCTGATTATTGTAAATATCAAAATGACCAGTTACTTTCTCTTTAACAATATTGAATTCAGCAGTAATATTAGATCCTGTGAAGTTCTTATTGCCGTCAACAGGTTTTAATACTACAGTACCTTTTCCAGCTTCCTTATTTTCACCATAGGATACAATTTCAAACTGGTCAGTTACATCATTTCCATTTAAAGTAGCTTTAAATGTACGTGGTCTCACCTGCTTGCCAGTATAATCCTGATCATCAATGGATACTTTTACATCAGCTGTATTTGCAGCTGTAATTGTAAATGTTCCATTTGCAGTTCCTGCATATCCAGTCTTAGTATTCTCATTATAAAGACCTTTTACAGTAATTTTACCAGTACCAACATTTACAGCATCTGTTATAGAAACTTCTTCATACTCTGCTTTAGAATCGTCTTTCAGCTCACCTTTTTTGTAGAGTACGATAGAACCATCAACTACAGAATAAGTTGGTGTGATTTTACCACCAGTATATGTGTATGAAGATGGGCTTACAACTACCATAGCGTCTGTCAGTTTTCTGGCAACAATCTTTGTGTTGTTAGCAAAGTTCTTTAATGTAACAGTTTTTCCATCAACTGTATTCAGGATATAGTTTTTGTTTGTGATTGTTACAGTTGGAACAATTTCATTGCCAACAACGTTTCCATCAGTTGGAGTTTTCCAAGCATAATCTACAGTATAATCATTGGCTGTCAGAGTTTTTTCAACTTTTTTGCCGCTTTCATCTTTGGCAACAACAGTCAGACCTACTTTATAATCTGCTGCAGTTTTATTAGCTTTATTGATAGAAATATCTTTAGGAACAGAAACGTAAGTTGTTTTTACCTCTAATGGTTTGATTGTAAACGGAATAGCTGCTGTCTGATCTTTATAAGTTCCGCTTGTAATCTTAATATTTGCATACGCAGTTGGTACAGGTACTGATTTCCGTTGTTAGAACCATACTGAGTAGTTGCATCTGTATTGTTTGAATATCCAGTAATCTCATAAGCTGCGGAATCCAGAAGTTCTGTCTTTGTAGCACCATCAGTTCCGATATAAGTAATAGACAATTTTCCTAAATCGGATTTAGAAGGCTGAATTGCATTTCCTGTATAAGATGTTTCGTATGTTTTATCAGCAGTTACAGATTTCAGAGTTGCACTTGTTGCAATAACATTAAAGGTCTGCTCATTCTTGCACTTACTATCATCTTTGGCTCTTACAGTTACTGTATAAGTGCTTCCGTTTGTAAGTACATCATTTTCACCTACAGCACTACCATCAGCTTTTTTAACAATTACTACGTAGTTGCCTTTAAGATCTAAGGAACCACCTTCAACAGCAGTAAATGATAAATAATTATCTAAGGTTGCTGGAGTAGCAGTTACCGGAACATATCCACTGGCTGTATTAACAGTAATCTTTGTTCCACTTGTAGAAAGATCACGTTTTGTAATCTCTACTGTATTGGTTGTGGTAAGAGTTTTTCCGTCAAATGATTTAAAATTGGAAAGTTTACTTCCATCAAGTGTTACGGAAACAGCATTATTGCCAACTTTGCTTCCATCTACTGTAGCAGATTTGAATGCGCCGGACAAATCAGCTCCACCAAGTTTTCCATCATCACCATTATTGCCTGATTTTGATTCTTTTACAGTGATCTTATCTTTTGGAAGGTAAATTGTTTTACCAGTATACTGATAGCTTGTTCCTTTTGTAACATCAGCAACGATGTCGCCAGAAGCATAAGTCTTAGGATCAATTGTTATAGTTTTTGAAATACTTCCTTTATATGGTGAACCAGCCACCTTATCTGCTGATGCTGTAACAGTTACTTCTGCATATGCTGCTGTAGCACTTGTTGATGTAAGTGCATAATTGCTTGCATCAATAGTAGCTGCTCCTTTTTTCAGAATGACTTTTGAAGTATCAACTGACTGAGAAAATCCTTTGTATGTAAGTGTTCCAATACCATCAAATGATGCAACGTCTTTCAGATCCTGTTTTTCAACTGTAACAGTGATTCCTGTATTGATATCATATAATGTCTGGTTGTCTACACTGAGGTCATATACATAAAGTGTAAGTGTTTTTCCAGCCAGACTAGAAGTAGCAGTAAGATTCATATCTGCAACTTTTGTTGCATTACCTGCCAGTTCTTTACCGCTATTATCTTTTTCTACAATACCATCACTGTTAACCCAACGATATTTCCAAGATGCGGCAGCAGAGCCATCTTTATTAACAGAACCTGTGATTTCTACTTTTGAAGCATCATCCCATACAATACTAGATTTGCTAGCAGTTAAGTCAAGAGACATATTACCTTCGTTTATAATTGTAGATGCAGGAGCAGTTTCTGTAGCGTCCTCTACAACAGGTGCTTCTGTTTCGTCTGCAAATTCTGCAGGAGCTTCAGTAGCTACAGCAACATCTGTTCCATCGCTGAACTCAGCAGCCCATACCGGCACATTAGAAGTAGCAAGCATTGCAACTACAAGTGACATACTTAATGTCTTTTTTGCCATGCCCTTCTTTGTGTTTTTAATCTTTGTCATGATTATAGTTCCCCTTTGGGTGGTGTACAGGTTCATAAGTGGAAAAATATTTCCTGTTTAATGGTGATGATACGGATAGATTGTTCTTGTATTGAGATTTATAAATGGTGTTTTATTCCATAATATTTTGATTTTATACAGTTATATACAAGCATAGTAGCTCTAACCAAAGATATTCGGCAAAACTGGCAGTGGGGATATATCGGACAAGTGTTGGTTCCTGATGTTTGTCGAAAAGTTATTCTGGCAAATAAACAATTGTTCTGATAATATAAGTACAAAATATATGTCAGGAGGTGACACCCATCGTACGCCAAACCAATCTGGTGCAGACGATAGACCTTGCTGCAAGTCGTGCAAGGTATGATGAATGCGCTAAGAAATTACTAACTTACAAGGCAATTGTTGCCTGGATTCTCAAATCCTGTACGAAAGAGTTTTCTCAATACAGTGTCAGATTTATTTGTGATAATTGTCTGAGGGATGATATCGAAGTTTCCAGTTGTGCGGTACATCAGGATCAGCCTGACCGCGATGAAATGCTGAATGGAAATGAACAGATAAGCAGTCTCAACTCCGAGGCTAATTCGATCAAAGATCAGACGGTGTATTATGATATCCGGTTTAAAGCATTATGAAAAGCACCAGGAAGATTTTGGCATTGCCATGACAGAAGAATTTGAAAGCGAGGTGCAAGATATGTGTAATCTGGGAAAAGCGCTTGTGGAACAAGGAATCGAACAGGGAATCGAACAGGGCATTGAACAGAAAAATCTGGATCTTGCCAAAATGATGCTCAAAGATAAAGAACCCATTGACAAGATTGTGAAATATACAGGGTTTGCTACAGATAAACTAGAAGAAATGGCCAGATCCATGGGATGCTGCCAGCTGGAAACTTAACGCAAGAATCTGGCAGATATGCTTGAGATTCCTGAAAAAGTCCGTCCAATGGTGTCGGATTATAAAATGAATCTGCTTCAGCTGAGGGCAAGTGAGACCTGTGATTTTCAAGATCCAGAAGTTAGATACAAAAAGCCGCATACACCGGTACAATCTGGTAGTGTTCTTTACTTTTGAAGTCTTCTGTGGAGAGAAGATACATCTGTTTAAGCTGCTCCAGAGGACATGAAGAGTCTGTCTGGTGTCTGATATTGTATAACCGCATAAGATTCCTGCATTTCTGATGCGGGGTAATGCGGTAGTCTACAGCTATAAAGTGATTATTTTTGGACAGTAAAAATGGAACTTCTGCCTGGTTGCCGCTGGACCAGTAGGAGAGTGTGTAACCGTTCTGGATAAACTGCTGTGCGAGGAAGGTTTCTGTGCAGGCAGTGTTTGCAATGCTTTCTTCGCCAGTGAGAAGCTGATAAGCAGGGATTTTGAGCATGCGTGTGCAGAGTCCTGTGTCTATAGGATACAGATGCAGATTAATTTGTTGTCTGGCAGCATTTTTGCCATCCCGATTATCATGGCATGGCAGCACAAGTCCGTTTTGGATGAGCCACTGCAATGGTTCCTGGTAGGTTTTGGCGGTGGCGCCTTTGGCGATGCGTGTATATTGAAATTTACGGCTGGTTCTTCCGAGTTGCGATGGGATGGACAGCCAGCTGTTGCGGCAGTATCGTGTAGTTCCTTTGGGAGCGAGCGTACTAATATCATTGAGAAACAGATCGAGAAGCTTTTGCTGGGTATCAGGTACCATCAGAAGCTTCTTTTCTTTTTTGTATTCCATAATGGCAGCAGGCATTCCGCCGATGATCTGGTAGAGATGAAATTGCGAGAGGGCTTTTTGATGAAGGTCTTTTCCCATAGGTGTAAAACTGGTGAAATGGGCACGGATCTCACGGGCGAGAGCAAACTCGGCATTTGCCCAGAGAAATTCTTCGAAATCCAGAGGATAAAGTGTGAGGATATCGAAGTCGTGGTGTGAGTAGAGGTCAGAGTTTCCCACACTTCTGGTAACAGCGGCGATGTGATATTGTGGAAAGTCTGCGGCGATTGCAGAGAGGAGTGTGGAAATCTTAAGGGTGCGTTGGATGTTGTCGAGGATCAGCAAAGAGGAGGAAGGCCGCAGGGGGTTGTCTGCGTAGGTTTCCAGAAAGAGAAGCGCTTCCTGTGGGTCATGGGGAGTTGAGAGGTAGCTGGCAGCAGGCTGGTCTGTTTCGAGATTGATGTAGAGAGTGTTGTCGTATTGTTTGGAGGCAAAGTCCATAAGCAACCAGGTTTTTCCTGTCTGGCGGAGCCCCTGCAGAATTAAAGGCTTTCGTGCTGGGGATTTTTTCCAGTGAATCAAAGAGTCGGTACATTTTCTTCTCATAAAAAACCTCCTTTTTTACTGAAATTGCGGAGCGGTTAATAGTTATGTTTGAATTATAAATGGAAATCCAATAAAAATCTACACATAAATGTCGAAAAATGTCGATTTACACACTTTTGAATATTTGTTATCGTAATTGTATTGACAATATAACGGTTATGATAATGTAAAGGAGGATTTCTATGAAGAGAATTAACGCAATTTATGCAAGACAGTCAGTGGACAGAGCGGACAGTATTTCTATTGAGAGCCAGATTGAGTTCTGCAAGTATGAATTAAAGGGCGGTGCTTTTAAAGAATACAAGGATAAGGGATATAGCGGGAAGAATACAGTCAGGCCTCAGCTGCAGCAGCTTTTGACGGATATCCGACGTGGGGAAGTGGAGAAGGTGATCGTTTATAAGCTGGACAGAATCAGTCGTTCTATTCTTGATTTTTCAAATATGATGGAGCTGTTTCAGCAGTATCAGGTAGAATTTGTCTCTTCGACAGAGAAGTTTGACACTTCCACACCGATGGGGCGTGCAATGTTGAATATCTGTATTGTGTTTGCGCAGCTTGAGCGAGAAACGATACAGAAGCGTGTCAGTGATGCTTATTATTCCAGAAGTCAGAAGGGGTTTCGCATGGGTGGAAAGCCTCCTTATGGATATCGCCTTGAGGAGATCATGATGGAGGGAATCCATACGAAGAAGCTGGTGGAGGAGCCACAGGAGGCGGCAATCGTGCGGGAAATCTTTGAGATGTATGAGAAACCTTATACCTCTTATGGGGATATTACCAGATACTATGCGGAAAAAGGGGTGCAGTTTTATGGGAAAGAGCTGATACGCCCAATGCTCGCGCAGCTTCTGAGGAATCCTGTCTATGTTCGCGCGGATATGGATGTATATCGCTTTTTTAAGAGCCATGGTACAAATATTGTCAGCAGACAGGAGCAGTTTGACGGGATTCATGGATGTTATCTGTACCAGGGAAGGGACGCAGCGGCAGATAAGCTGCAGAATCTGAAAGGGCATATGCTTGTGCTTGCCCCGCATGAGGGACTGGTATCGTCGGAACAATGGCTGAATTGCAGGATCAAGCTCTTTGGAAATAAGACGATTCAGGCGAACAGAAAGGCTGTGAATACCTGGCTTGCCGGGAAGGTGAAATGTGGCCATTGTGGTTATGCTCTTATGAGCGTAAAAATACAGTCCGGTAAACAGTACTTGAGATGCACGAAGCGCTTAAACAACAAGGCATGTCCGGGATGTGGCAAAATTTATACAGAAGAAGTGGAGAATTATGTATATGGAGAAATGGTGCGCAAGCTGCGTGATGCGCAGACTCCGGTGGGATACACGAAACTGAATGAAAATCCGCAGGTAAAGCAGATCTACCGGGAAATTGAGGAGATTGAGGAGGAGATTTCGGTGCTTGTAGATTCCCTGATTGGTGCGGGAGAAACTCTTACGAATTATATTAACCAGAGGGTAGAGCAGCTTGATCATACGCGTCAGTTAAAGGCGGAGGAGATGACGACTCTTGCGGAGAATCATGCGACACCTGAGCAGATGGAGAAAGTGGTGTCCAATATAAGCCTCTGGAATGATATTGATTTTGATGAAAAACGATTTACAGTTGATAAGATGATTACATTGTTAAAGGTACTTCCTGGCTCAATTCAGATACAATGGAAGTTCTGAGGCGGGGGAGACGAGAATATGATGTAGAGATATGAGTTATGTTCGGGGCACAGAAGGTATGACATATTTATGGAGTGGAATGATTCTTATAGGAATCATATATGGAGCTCTGACCGGAAACTTTAAGGCGGTGACAGAGGCGGCTGTGTCTTCGGGAAAGGATGCGGTGACTTTATGTATTTCTATGGCCGGAATCGTAGCGATGTGGTCGGGACTGATGAAGATTGCACAGGAATCCGGGATGGTGGAGAAGCTTTCCGGGAAAATGCGTCCGGTAATAAGGTTTTTGTTTCCGAGGCTGCCTCTGGAATCGGATGCCTGTAAATATATTTCGCTGAATTTCTTATCAAATATCCTTGGACTTGGCTGGGCAGCTACGCCTGCAGGACTGAAGGCAATGGAGTGTCTTGCTGATCTGGAAGAGGAGAGGATTCGTTCGCGTGTAGCCAGCAAAGAGATGTGTACATTTCTTATCATAAATATTTCGTCATTGCAGCTGATTCCTGTAAATATGATCGCGTATCGTGCACAGTATGGAAGCATAAACCCGGCGGCGGTGGTGGGACCGGGAATTGTGGCTACTGCGGTAAGTACTGCGACAGCGGTGATTTTCTGCCGGATTATGAACCGCAGAGGGAGGGGGAGATGAAGCTTCTTTCTTTTCTGTCGGATATGATGATTCCGGTTTTTATGCTCTATATTATTCTGTGGGGCTTATTTGCGAAAAGGGATGTTTATAATGATTTTCTGGATGGAGCGAAAGACGGGTTAAAAACGGTAGCAGGCATCTGTCCGGCACTGATAGGTTTGCTGACAGGAGTTGGGATTCTCAGAGGTTCGGGATTTTTGGACTTTGTGGGAAATGTGTTGGGAAAGTTAACGTCAGGTTTTGGAATTCCTTCAGAAATTTTGCCACTGACTATTGTGAGGATGTTTTCTTCCAGTGCAGCGCTTGGGTTGTTGCTGGATATTTTTAAACAGTATGGGACAGATTCGAGAGCTGGGTTTATGGGAGCGGTGATCCTAAGTTCGACGGAGAGTCTGTTTTACTGTATGAGTGTGTATTTCGCAGCTGTGAAGATTGAAAAGACAAGATATACGCTGCCGGGAGCGCTTCTGGCGACATTGACCGGGACGGTAACGGCAATCGTATTGACTGGAATGTATATTTGAATGAAAAAAGCCTTATCATACATAAATTGAATGATAAGGCTTTTAGAATTTGCAAATATCTGGCTGAATCAATTCTGGGTAAGAGGTTTATTCTTTACCAGCATCTCATGAATAATATTCTGCGTGTATTCTCCGATATGTTTTTTATCTTCTTTGCTCAGCTCATCCGGGTAGATTGGCTTGCCGTATTCTACCACAACTTTTGCAGGTTTTATTTTCGGAAAGTGGGCTTCGAAGATATCGGCAGAATTGCTGATTGCGATCGGAATGACCGGGCATTTTGTTTTTGTAGCGATCTTGAAGCTTCCTTCATGGAATGGGAGCATATCGAGCTCGTCCTGGTTTCTGTTTCTGGTCCCTTCCGGGAAGATACAGATGGAAATTCCGGATTTTACTTTATCGACCGCTGTCAGGATGGTTTTCAGACCTTGTTTGATATCTTTTCTGTCAAGGAAAAGGCAGTGAAGGTAATGCATCCATGTAGACAGGAGCGGGATTTTCTCCATTTCTTTTTTGGCAATGTAGCCTGTGCGGATCGGGCAGCGGGAATAGGTAAGAAGAATGTCGAAGTAGCTTCTGTGGTTGCCGATGTAGAGCACTGGCGTATCTTTTGGCACATTTTCTTCTCCGATCACTGTGACTTTGGCGCCGGTAATCCAGAGGATGAAGCGAAATACTGCCTGGATGATCCGGAGAGAGCTGACATCCTTTGTCATAGGAGAAAATTTGCCTATGATCCATTCGACCAGAAGAATAGGAATGGACAGGATCAGATATCCGATCACCACGATACAGACGAGAATAAATCGTATCATTATTTAATTCCTTTCCGGGCATAAAAATGCTCATGTAATGTGACTGTATGTAATCATTCAGCAATCTGCTATCCTGTAAGATTGTTCAGGAAATTAACCAAATCAAGTAAGTCCCCTGCTTCAATTGCGAAGAGCAATAAGCAGTGGGTGGGGACTTGCTTGTATCAGAAGGGGTACAAGCCCCTTCTGATAAACTGCGAAGCAGTTATTTGGTTATGAGCAAGTAGCGAAAGCGGATTGCGAATATCCGATTGACCTTGTTGGTACACCAGGCGTTGAATGATTACGGTGTTCTTTCTATTATAAAGAATTATGGGATATCCTGCAAGAAATAAAAACATAAATTCACGCTGTATGGCTAAGGATTTGTTGCTGTGAAAAGAGTAAATCAGTAATATGCATTTCAGGAGAATCACATATGAACAATAGTAATAACCATCCGGATTAAAACATAAAATAGCTAGTAAAGAATGAACAGGGGTGCATTATGGGCAAAAAGGCCGCAGGGCTGGTCTGCATATTTCTGCTGATGGTCATATTAACGGGCTGTCAGCTGATCAGAATTGAAGAGGGGGAACGGACACCTCTGAAATATACGATCGTAAAACAGGAAGAAATCCCGGCGGAAGCTGTGGAACTGATGGAACAGAAGAAGGAGAAAACATTTCAGATGACATACCAGGTGGGAGATGTACGGTATCTGATGAAAGGATATGGGGAACAGCTTACGGGAGGTTACAGCATTCAGGTAGAGGAGGTTTCTGAATCGGAGAATGCAGTGTTCTGCAAAACAAGGCTGATAGGACCGACCGAGGAGAAAGCAGGAAGTGAGCCGTCTTATCCATGTATTGTTCTAAAGATAGCAGAAACAAAGAAGCCTGTGGAGTTTTCCGGTTGATTGAATCCTGAGTATCTAATTTGAGGGTACAGTGTGCCGGTGGCATACGTTTTGCGTTGGTCAGAGTAAAGGTGAAAAGGTATCATATCAGGAAAGGAATGAAGAAGATTGGAATTAAAAAAAGAGAGTATCCAAATGCTGCGTATCAAGAATAAAGCAACAAGTCAGGTGACTTTTGACGAAGATTATAATGTACCGGATGTGAAACCGGATATCGGCAGGATGGTACAGAGTAAAGCAGAAGTCTCTATGGATGAAGTCCGTCTGAGCGAGGGGAGAGCCCTGCTTAAGGGAACGCTGAATGTGGATTTGCTTTACGTGGGGGAAAAAGAGGGAAAAATATACAGTCTTTCAGCGAAGCTTCCGATGGATGAGGTCATCAACCTGGAGGGAATCGAAGGGGGAGATAAGCTGTGCCTGAACTGGGAGATTGAGGATCTCAGTGTTCATGTGATTCATTCCAGAAAATTAAATATCAAGGCAATCGTAACGTTTTATGCGGTGGTGGATGAGCTGGCAGAGGTTAAACTTCCTGCTGCTCTGGATGATGCGGAGATTTCTGTAAAGAAAAAGACAATTCCGCTTATGAATCTGTGCGTACATAAAAAGGACACTCTGCGTATCAAAGATGATATTACCCTTGCATCAAACCGGCCAAATGTGGAGAATCTTTTGTGGTATACCATCGAACCGCGAAATCTTGATATCCGTCCGGAGGAAAATAAGCTCCGGGTAAAAGGAGAGCTGGCAGTTTTTGTTTTATACACAGGTTCGGAGGAAGAAAATCCGCCGCAGTGGCTGGAGTATATTATGCCATTTAATAATGAGGCAGAATGTACCGGCTGTCTGGAGGAACTGATTCCGCATATTGAGGTATCGCTGATTCATCAGGGAATGGAAGTGAAACCCGATCCGGATGGGGAAGAGCGCATTTTGCAGGTGGACGCAGTTCTGGAGTTAAACATGAGGATGTACAAAGAGGAAGAACATGAGTTGCTTCTGGATGCATATAGCCCTGTAAAGGAGTGTGTTCTGCATAGAAAAAATGAGATGCTGGAGAGTCTTCTGGTACGCAATTTTTCCAAATGCAGGCTGACGGACAGAATAGAAGTGAAAGAGAATCAGGGAAAAGTTCTGCAACTTTGTCACAGCAGTGGCAAGGTAAAGGTGGATAAGACCAGAATAACGGACAAAGGAATTGTAGCAGAGGGAATTGTAGCTCTTAAGATTCTATATATTATAGGAAATGATGAGATGCCATTTTATTCCATGGATGCTATGCTGCCGTTTACGCATCTGGTCGAAGCGAAAGATATCGGGCAGGACTGTACGTATTTTCTGCAGGCGGATCTGGAGCAACTTTCCACTGCAATGGCGGATGGGGCAGAGATTGAAGTTAAGGCGGCAGTGGGATTGAATGTGCTGGTGTTCAGACAATGGGAAGAACAGATTATTGAATCGGTGGAGGAACAGCCGCTTGACCGCAAAAAGATTGAAAGTATGCCGGGAATTACGGTTTATATTGTTAAAAATGGGGATACTTTGTGGGACATTGCAAGGAAATTTTACACGACTGTGGATGAGATCTGCAATGTAAACAGTCTTGCAGAAAAAGAGGTGAAAGCAGGGCAGCCACTAATCCTGGTAAAGCAGGTGCCGCAATGATTAACAGAGATTATATTTATATGCTGATATTTTGCAATGATATTCTACAATCCGGGTAAATTCTGTGCATTGCGAAGAGTGTTACCTGGCATGGAGTGAATAGGAATCAATTGAAAAAAATTTTCCACAAAAATAAAGAAACATATATTGAAAACAGCTATGAAATGTTTTAAAATATGTACAAAATATTTTATTGTATACAAAGTACAAGAGAAAATCGGAGGGAATTATGCGTTTACGTGCATTTGCAAAGATAAATCTGGGATTGGATATTCTCAGAAAGAGGGAGGATGGTTATCACGAAGTCCGGATGATCATGCAGACAATTCAGATGTATGATGTACTGGAAATGAAGAAGGTGAAGAAACCGGGAATTTCTCTGTCTGTAAATTATCCGTATATTCCCAGCGATGAACGAAATCTGGTGTATAAAGCGGCGAAGCTTTTGATGGATGAATTTCAGGTAAAAGAAGGCGTAGATATCCGTCTTGAGAAATTTATCCCTGTTGCGGCAGGAATGGCTGGCGGAAGTTCAGATGCGGCAGCAGCGATGGTAGGAATTAACCATCTGTTTAAACTGGGGCTTAGTGAGAAAGACCTGATGGATCGTGCAGTGAATATAGGCGCAGACGTTCCTTATTGTATTATGCGTGGAACTGCGCTGGCAGAAGGAATTGGCGAGAAACTTACCAGAATCGCACAGGTTCCGGACTGTTATGTGCTGATCGGCAAGCCGGGAATTGGTGTATCTACAAAGACAGCTTATGAGAGTCTGCAGCTTGATAAGATTCAGTCCCATCCGGATATTGACGGAATGATCAGGGATATTGAGAATGGTAATCTTCTGGAGATGACGGATAAGATGGGAAATGTTTTCGAATCAGGAATCATCGGGAAGTATCCGGTGATTGGTGAGATTAAAGACCTGATGGAAGCGAACGGAGCGCTTAAAGCGATGATGAGTGGGAGCGGTCCGACGGTGTTTGGCATTTTTGATGATCGTGAGAAGATGGAGGCTGCGGCAGCAGTACTCAGACAGAGTAATCTGGCTAAGACTGTTTTTGCAACAGAAGTAACGAAAGTAAGGGAGAGACACAAATGACAAGTGAATTTTCAGTAAACATGAATGAATATCTGCCATTGAGAGATGTGGTTTTTAATACATTGCGTCAGGCAATCCTCAAAGGAGAGCTGAAGCCGGGCGAGAGACTGATGGAGATTGCCCTTGCAGAGAGACTTGGAGTGAGCAGAACTCCGATCAGAGAAGCGATGCGTAAGCTGGAGCAGGAAGGGCTGGTCGTGATGATCCCGAGACGTGGAGCTCAGGTTGCGAACATTACAGAGAAGGATCTGAACGATGTTCTGGAGGTTCGTATTGCCCTTGAAAACGTAGCTATTGAGAAAGCCTGCGCACGTATGTCAGAAGAAGAGATGAGTAGACTCTGGCTTGCTGCCAAGGAGTTTGAGCATACGATCACAGAGGGAAATCTTGTAAAGCTTGCCGAGGCAGATGTTGCGTTTCATGAGATTATTTATCAGGCTTCGGATAATAAGAGACTGATTCAGGTTCTCAACAATATGCGTGAGCAGATTTACCGTTATCGTGTGGAATATCTTAAAGAAGGAGAGACAAGAGATTTGCTTGTGAAAGAGCACGAGGAACTTACCAGGGCAATTAAGGAACGTGACGTCGAACGTGCGAAACAGCTTTCCTTCCAGCATATTGAGAATCAGAGAATGGCTATTCTGCGTTCAATTGAGGCTGAGAATGCAGAACGTGAGCGCTTAGAGAAGGAGAAATCCAGAGGTCGCAGATAGAACAGTGTTGGGATTGTGAATTGTTGCGTATATAATTTTTAATATCGGGAAATTCTAAGAGAGGCGAAAAGCCTCTCTTTTTTTGTCAGGCGGAGAATCCTGCAAGCAGGATTTTTATAGAAACGAGGTGATAACTGTGAAAGAACCGGAAATTTCCCGAAAGGTATCTGCAAATCTGCGGGAGAATGAAAAGTATCTGCGAAGCAGACTGGAGAATTGTGCTGATATTCTGATCCGTCCGATGAGACTCGGAGAGAACCATAAAGTAGACTGTCTCATGGTTTATATAGAGGTTGCGGTTTCTAATATGATGCTGGACGATTCTGCCATTGGAAAGATGATCAATCATTTCTGGGAAATTTCTCCCGGACAGATTCAGGAATTTGTTCAGCATAACAGCCTTGGAATCGCAGATGTGAAGAAACTGGAAGATCTGGACGAGGCCATAGAAGCCATGCTGACCGGAAATGCCATATTTTTTATAGATGGCTATGACAAAGCAATGAAAATCTCCAGCAAGGGTTATCCGTCTATGGGAGTGATGGAGGCCGAATCAGAGAAAGTTCTCAGAGGTTCCCGGGAGGGATTTTCAGACAGTGTAAAGAGCAACAGCGCATTGGTAAGAAAGAGACTTAGGGATACCAGACTTAAAGTGGAAGAGTATAAGATCGGAGTGCGTTCTCATACCCTGACTCAGGTATTGTATATGGATGACCTGGTACATGAAGAACTTCTGGAAAAGGTAAAAGAAAGGCTGGAGGAGTTTCAGATTGATGGGATTCTGGACAGCGGTATGCTGGAACAGCTGACGGAGGATGTATGGTATTCGCCTTTTCCGCAGTATCAGACAACAGAACGGCCGGACCGCGCTGTGCAGGAAATTCTGAACGGTAAGGTTGTGATTTTATGTGATAATTCACCGGAAGCTTTAATTTTGCCGGGGAATTTCAACAGCTTTATGGAGAGCAGCGAGGACTGGTATCACAGATTTGAAATGGCTTCTTTTCTGAGGATACTGCGATATCTGGCGGTGATTATGGCAACAATTCTGCCGGGACTTTATCTGGCAGTGATTCGTTTTCATACACAGATTCTGCCATCTTCGTTGATTTTGTCTTTTGCTGAGGCGAGGGAGGGTGTCCCTTTTTCAAGCGTAGTGGAACTTATTTTTCTGGAGCTGGCTTTTGAACTGATCAGGGAGGCAGGGGTGAGGGTTCCGGGATCGCTTGGAAATGCCATTGGAATCGTGGGCGGCCTGATTATTGGACAGGCAGCAGTAGATGCAAATCTGGTAAGCCCGATCGTTGTAATGATCGTGGCTTTGACAGCACTGGGTTCAATGACGGTTCCGAATGAAGAATTTGCAGCGGCATTCCGATTGGTAAAATATGGCTTTCTGATTCTGGGTGGATATCTTGGAATTTATGGGCTTGTATTAGGAGTATATCTGCTGGTGAGTCATCTGGCAGGACTGATGAGTTTCGCGGTTCCATATCTGGTGCCTTTTATAAAAAAAGAACAGGCGGGCAATGGAGGAGAAGGAATCTTGAGAATTCCTTTGCGAAGAAGAAGCTTAAGACCACTTTTTGCAAGAGAAGAACAGAAAATCCGGTTAAAAAGGAGGGGATCCGGTTCATGAGATTTGCAGAGAATAACAGAATTTCTCACAGACAATTATACAGACAGATGATACTGGCACTTCTTGCACCGTTTATGCTTTGTATTTTTGGAAAAGGTGGAATAAATGGGATCAGCGCTGTGACAGGGACTGTGCTTGCATTGATTTTACTTGGTTTCTATGTGATTTTGCTGATTCGCCTCACGCCTGCTTTTGATGATCTTGTAAAATCTGCGGGAGGTTTTGTTGGGCGGCTGATTGGGATTTTCTTCTTGCTTTATGTATTGCTGGCAGGAGGATATCTGTTGGCACTTTTAAGATATCTGGTTCCTGCGAGTCTTATCACAGGAGTTTCCGGCAGATGGATTGCGTTCTGGGCAATAGTGGCGTGTTCGCTGGGAACTTATAAGGGAATGCAGAGAAGAGGGCGAATGGCGGAAGTTTCCGGAGGCCTGCTTCTGGGGGGAATTGTGATTATGCTGGCACTTTGCGTACCTCAGGCGAAGGCAGAGTATTTTATGGAAGCGTTGCAGTGGAATGAGGTTACAGGGAAGAATATCCGGCAGTCTTTTTACGGGATATTATGTGCATTTTCGGCGGTTGCATTGTTGCCATTTCTGATGGGAGATGTGGAGAAATATGGAAGTGCAGGGAAGACTGCAGCGGGTGCGATCCTGACACTGGGGGTGCTCCTTATAGGAATGGAACTTCTGCTTCCGGCAGTGCTGGGATATGACAGGATAAAAGCGGAAAGTTATCCGGTTTTACCGTTATTGGACGGCGCTGATCTTCCCGGAAATGTGTTGGCGCGTTTTGATATTATATGGATGGGATTTTTGTTATACAGCCTGCTTTTTGCGATAGGAAGTTTGCTGCATTATGGACATCAGATCATCCGAAAAGCACACCTTGGTACGGGGCGGTTATGGATGCCGGTGATGATATTTCTGATATCACTTCTGGAAGAGAATGGAAATGGAATCTTAAATTATTTTGGGTGGATTCTGGCATATGTTTTTGTTCCGGGAATTTTAATCTGCCAGGTTTATCTGTTTTTCAGAGGAAAGGAGAGACATAAGAATCACAGGAAGAAAGCGCCTGCTGTGGTTGCCGGAATTCTGGCGCTCAGCTTTTTCCTGGGAGGATGTGGTGTGGCTGTGGAGCCAGAAAAGAGAATATATCCGATGGCGCTTGGCATGGACGCTTCGCCGGAAGGAATTCTTCTGTCTTATGGGATGCCGGATATGTCGGAGAGTACCGGACAGGGGAAAGAAGAGGAAGATGGCGGGGCAAGACTTCTGCAGATCAGTGGTTCTGATTTTACGCAGATTGAGCAGGCATATGACCGTTCGCAGGAGAAACTTCTGGATATGGGACATCTGCAGGTGCTGGTTATTGGACAGACACTTGTAGAAGATGGACGTTGGAGAATGGTCCTCGATTATCTGAAACAGGAGGCTTTTGTCGGGGAGGATTTTTATGTATTTGAAGCGGAAAATGCGGCAGAAATTCTGAACTGGCAGGGGGAGGATAATTCGTCGGTGGGAGAATATATTTCAGGGCTGCTTGAGAACAGAATGTTCGGGGAAAATACAGAGATGGTGACTCTCAGGGAGCTTTTTTATGAAAAGTATAAAGAGGATAAGCTAAAGGAATTGCCCTATGTGAATATCAGGAATGGAAGTATAAATCTTCAGAATGTGTAAATAATTTCAATAACAGAATTAACAGGAGGTTTATGCAATGATAAATAGAAGAAACGCAATGATAAAAAGAAAAACAGGTATAGCAGGAAAGATAACAAAGAAATTGACCATTACGATTATAGGAGGGCTTGTAGGTGTGATTCTGGCGGGAACGATGCCGCAGCAAGTACAAAATTTCGCACAAAAACGACAGGAACAGACAGCAGTTACCGCATGGTGGGGAACGCTCTATCCGAAATTCTGTTTCTCTCAGATCCCTGAGGAAAATAAAGACCAGAAAGATGACGTAAAGATATCCTTCTGGCTTGCGCGGGCTCTTGATTGGTGATAGAATAATGGGACAATCATTATGAAAGATAATGAACAATCGTAACAATTCAGCAGTCTGCTATTCCGCGAGGTACTGAACAGTTACGAACAATCAATAGAGATGGAGAGAAATTAATGAATATAGACAGAGAGGCACCGATTGGAGTATTTGATTCCGGTGTGGGAGGACTGACTGTTGCGCGTGAGATTATGCGCAATCTTCCTTCAGAGAAAATCGTATATTTTGGTGATACGGCGAGAGTGCCTTATGGAAGTAAATCGAAAGAGACAATTATCCGGTACTCCCGGCAGATCATCCGTTTTCTGCAGGAACAGCAGGTCAAGGCAATCGTCATTGCCTGTAACACGGCAAGTGCATTTGCACTGGATGCAGTAAGAGATGAATTTGATATTCCGATCATTGGTGTAATAGAACCAGGAGCTGAGGTTGCAGCAGCCCAGACTAAGAATAAAAGGGTTGGAATTATTGGTACTGTAGGAACAGTAGGAAGTGGTATACATGCAGAATACCTTAAGAAACTGGATCCAACGATCACAGTCTTTGCAAAAGCATGCCCCCTTTTTGTACCGTTGGTTGAGGAAGGATGGCTACATGATCCTGTGACAGATGAGGTTGCTGCCAGATATCTGAAGGAGCTGCAGGATAAAGAGGTAGATACACTTATCCTGGGCTGTACGCATTATCCACTGCTTCGATCTACGATCAGAAAGATCATGGGAGAGGATGTGTGTCTGGTGAATCCGGCTTATGAGACTGCGCTTGAGCTGCGCAGATTGCTGGATGAGAAAGGACTTTCCAGCGAAGGTACAGAGAAGAATGAATTTCCGTACCGCTTCTATGTAAGTGACCTGGCGGATGAGTTTAAGGCATTTGCCAATTCGATTCTGCCGTATGATGTGGAGATGACCAAGAAAATAGACATAGAAAAGTATTGATATATTATAGCTGCAAAAGAGAAGACAGTGTGATTGATTATATGAACTGTCAGGTACTGAATTATAGTGATTCTTAAAAATATTGTAGCAGCTGGAATGATACATAAAAACAAAGCTATAGAAGAATATCAGGAGTATGAGAGAAATGGATAAAGAAGTACTGATTCACGTAAGGGGACTTCAGACAATAGATGCAGATGGCGATCAGGAACCGGTCGAGATCGTTGTACCTGGACAGTATTATTTCCGGAATGGAAGTCATTATCTGCGCTATGAAGAGATTCTGGAGGATTTCGCAGAACCTACGATTAATTACATAAAAATATCACCTAAGGGCATGGAAGTCCGCAAAAAAGGTGTGGTTAATGTTCACATGGTTTTTGAACAGGGTAAGAAGAATATGACTTACTATACGACTCCTTATGGAACAATCGAGATGGGAATTGCTGCAACGAATATGAATCTGGAGGAAAATGACGGCAGCCTTGATATGAAGGTTGACTATGCATTGGATATGAATCAGGAGCATGTGGCAGACTGCTATCTTGCGATTAAGGCACAGCCGAAGGACTGTAAGGATTTCACGATTTAACCGAATCAAGTAAGTCCCCTGCGGAGGTTGCGAAGAGCAATAAGCAGTGAGAGGGGACTTGAATGGAACCTATAAATAGGAGAACTTACAGATAGGTGTAAAACGATTAGAATTAAATAAAAGACCGATGATCTTATATGGGGATATGCTGCCTGCGAAGCAGGAGACATATCAAAGATCATCGGTCTTTTTCATACAGTAAATATTCACCTGACTGATTTAACTGGTGATTATTTAGCAGCTTTATCTTTCTTAAATCTTGCGAAGAAACCTTTCTTCTTAGTAGCCGGTGCTTCCAGAGAACCACGGATTCCTTTCACGCCTACGATATAAAGACCGCTTACTTCGGCTTTGATTTCTTTCTTAACCGGAATCAGATCGAAGACTTTCTCATCTGCGATCATGATAGCAATCCTTGGTCCGACTTTGGCTTTAACGATCGGAAGTTTGGAACGGCGCATAAGCTTAGGTGTCTGTTCAATTACCATCTGAGGAAGTCCGGATTCTTTTAACGGCATCCTCTTTTTATCGATAACCAGCATGGAAACGGTTTGTTTTGTTGCTTCAATCTGAGCCTGCTGTTCTTCCTGTTTCTTCTGAGCTTTTTTGCCGAAGAAATATAAACCGATCAGTGCAGCGATCAGGATAACAAGAATGACCAGAAGGACTATTGTTACTGTACTCATTTGCATCCTCCTAATATGTGTGTTTTCACAGGGGCTGTTACAGATAGACAGCCCATTGCATAAAAATTATTTTATCATTAAACAGGACAAAACGCAATTATTAAAAAAGAATTCTTGGGATTTTGGCAGGTGTATATAAAAATATTTTGCGAGAAAGTGTAGTACGAATAGTAACTGGAAATTTGTATTATTATACGTTATAATTGTAGTAAAAACATTTTTACAGGATGGAAAGCCTGTGTGTGGTTATAATATGGTTATCCAGATAACAATAAAAGTACTGAACAAAAGGTAACTGTTCACCAATTACTTATTCAGAGGATAAAAAGGAGGAAAGTATGAGCAAATTAAAGCCTGACTCTGAAAATACAGAGGAGAGACTTTCAGATAAGGAAGAAGTAACTAAAAATGAAACGGCTGCAAATACGGCAGATAAGAATGCAGTAGATACAAATATGGCAGATGCCAATACAAATGCAGAAGATACAAAGGCAACAGATACAAATACAGAAGATACAAATGCAGATAGTGCTTTGCAGGAATCAGAAACAGAGAAACAGGCACAGACTTCAGAGACAGAAGTACAGGATAAGTCATCTGAGGAGGAAGAACCTCCGGCTGCAAGTGAGGATGAGGATTTCTTCTATGACGACAATAAAGCATATGAGGCCCGAAGAGCAGCCAGACTGGAACGGCGCAATAAACTTCGCCGCAGAAAAAAGAGAGTGCGTATTGCCGGTGGAATCGTAGTAGTGGCAGCGGTAGCAATCGGAATCGGCGTGGGATTTTACGGGGAAGAATTGCAGACATTTTTCAGCGAGCAGCAGACAAAGATCACTCAGATGGCAAAGTCATTTGGTACAAGGAAAGAAAAGACTGCCCAGACAACTGCAGAAGCAGAGGGAGAAGCGGAAGCTGAAAATACAGCAACACCTGAGGCAACGCCGGAAGGAGAGAGTCTGAGCAAAGAAGATAAAGCTCTTTACAGACAGGCAAAATATGCGGCAAATCAGTATGACTATGATAAGGCTATTGCTTTGCTTCAGGGCAGTGACACTTATCAGACAAGTGAGAAATTCCAGCATGCGGTCAAGGTTTACCAGAAGAAGAAAGATTCCTGTGTTTCCTGGCCGTTAGATCAGGTGACACATGTTTTCTATCATACACTGATCAAAGATACCAGCAAGGCATTTGACGGGGATTATAAAACAGGGGATTATGACCAGGTTATGACAACGATTGATGAATTTAATCAGATCACGCAGAGTATGTATGATAAGGGATATGTTATGGTCAGCATTTATGATATGGCGACAGCAGATGAGAATGGAAACATGAATATGGGAGAAATTCTGCTTCCGCCAGGTAAAGTGCCGTTTGTCCTTTCGCAGGATGATGTATGTTATTATCATTATATGGACGGGGACGGATTTGCCACGAAACTTATTGTGGATGATGAAGGCAAGGTCCGTAATGAATATGTAGAAGATGATGGCAGTATTTCTGTAGGAGATTACGATATGGTTCCTCTGATTGACCGTTTCGTGGAAGAACATCCGGATTTCTCATACAGAGGAGCAAAAGGAATTGTAGCGCTTACAGGATACAATGGAATTCTTGGTTATCGTACAGACAGCAGTTATGAAACCCGTCCGGATGATTTGGATGCAGATAAAGTGAAATGGCTTGATGAACATCCGGATTTTGATCTGAATACAGAGAGGGAAGGCGCTGCCAAAGTTGCGCAGGCCATGAAAGATGAAGGATGGCTGTTTGCGAGTCATACCTGGGGCCATCAGAATGTAAGTCAGGTAAGTCTGGAGAGATTACAGGCAGATACACAGAAATTTAAAGAGAATGTTGATCCGCTGATCGGTGGAACAGATATTATTATTTTTGCATTTGGTGCAGATCTTACCAGTGTAGAAGATTATTCAGGGGAGAAATTTGAATATCTTAAGGGCCAGGGGTATAACTATTATTGCAATGTGGATTCCAGTCAGTACTTCGTACAGATCCGTAGCAACTATTTCCGCCAGGGAAGGAGAAATCTGGATGGATACAGAATGTACTATAATCCGGAACTTCTTTCAGATCTGTTTGATGCACAGGCAGTGTTTGATTCTTCCAGACCGGTGCCGGTCCCGACTATGGGATGAGAATAATAAAGGGGACGAACAGTGTTCGCTGACAGAATAAAGGAGACGCATAATTGAAAGGGGCAGAATATGAGAAAAAAAGCAGCATGTGTGATGGCAGCAGTTTTATGCGTATCACTGGGATTTAGCGGGTGCGGAATCCTTCCGTTTGAACAGGATATTCCGTTCCTGAATTCCAAAGCTGGAAGTACAGAAACAGAGAAGGGAACAGTACAGACAGATGGTAGTCAGGATGCTGATACAGAACAGAATACTGATACAACAGAGAATGAGCAGCAGGATACCAGCCTGAATGAGGGAGAGCAGGCTGAAACACAGGAATCTCCGCTGGAGCAGGCTTCACTTATGGCAACACAGTACAATTATGATGGAGCCATAGAACTTCTAAAAAGTCAGCCGGATTATGATAGTAATACAGATATGCAGAATGCGGTGGCTGATTATGAGAACACGAAAGCTACCTGCACAGAATATCCGCTCGAACAAATCACACATGTGTTTTTCCATACACTGATTAAGGACACCTCGAAAGCTTTTGACGGAGAGTCGGATTCTGACGGATATAATCAGTATATGACAACAATTGATGAATTTAATAAGATCATACAGAGTATGTATGATAAAGGTTATGTAATGGTCAGCCCCCATGATATGGCAGTTGTAAATGAAGATGGAACAATGTCCAGAGGCAGTATTATGCTGCCACCGGGAAAGATTCCGTTTGTTTTATCACAGGATGATGTAAGTTACTATCACTATATGGATGGAGATGGGTTTGCGTCAAAACTTGTTGTGGATTCCAATGGTGAAGTTAAGAATGAATATATAGAGGACGACGGAAGTATTTCCACAGGAGACTACGATATGGTTCCGTTGATCGATACCTTTGTAAAAGAACATCCGGACTTTTCTTATCATGGAAGGAAAGGTATCCTGGCGATGACAGGTTATAATGGCGTTCTTGGCTATCGTACGGACATTGCATATAAAACAGGAAAGAAACTCCAGGATGACCAGAAGAAGTTTCTGGAGGAGAACCCGGATTTTGATTATAAGCAGGAAGTAAAGAATGCAAAGAAGGTAGCGAAGGCTATGAAAGCAGAGGGCTGGGAGTTTGCCAGCCATACCTGGGGACATAAGGATGTTGGAGCTACTTCGCTGGATGATTTAAAGAGAGATGATAAAAAGTGGCAGAAATATGTCGCTCCGATTCTTGGGAAAACAGATATGATCATCTTTGCATTTGGAGCAGATATCGGAAGCTGGGAAGGATATTCTGCTGATAATGAGAAATATGAATTTTATAAGAGTCAGGGATACCGTTATTTCTGTAATGTAGATTCCAGCCAGTATTTCGTACAGATTACAGGTGATTATTTCCGTCAGGGAAGAAGAAATCTGGATGGATACAGAATGTACTATAATCCTGAAATGCTCAGTGATCTTTTTGACGTATCAGAGGTATGGGATTCATCAAGACCGACTCCGGTACCGGGAATGTAGAAGGGAGTATTATTTATTATGAAGAAAAAAATATATCTTGCCATGTTTGCGGCCTGTTTTGCACTAACTGCATCCGCATGTGGTGATGGTGCGGCTGTTATTACAGACAATACAAAAACAGAAAAGTCTGCCGATAATAAAAAAGCAGAAGTGGGAACAACCAGGCTTGTGTCGGTTGAGAATGTAGATAAATATATTACGATTGGAGAATATAAAGGACTGACTCTGGATAATACAGTGGATGCAATCACAGATGATGATGTGCAGGCACAGATTGACCAGGATCTGCAGGATAAAGCAGAACCTGTATCTGACAGTGCCAAAGAAGGTGATCTGGTAACTGTGAACTATGTGGGAACTAAGAATGGACAGACTTTTGATGGCGGGACTGCCAATAATTATGATTTTGTGATTGGTCAGGGGCAGATGTTTGATGAGTTTGAGAATGGCGTAATCGGAATGAAGAAAGGCGAAACAAAGGAAATCAAGATTGATTTTCCGTCAGATTACGCAGATGAAACTCTGGCAGGTCAGGAAGTTGTATATAAAGTCACTGTACAGAATGTGCGCCGCGCAGGTGAACTTACCGATGAGTGGGTAGCAAAGAATACAGATTATACGACTGTGGATGAATATCGGGAAAGCGTTCGCAGCCAGCTGGAGGAAGAAGCGAAGAATTCAGCACAGGAAGTTCTTAAAAATACTGCATGGAGTACAGTACTTGAGAATTCGGAAGTGAAAGAGTATCCGCAGGAGGATGTGGATTCTGCAATTTCTGAGTTTAAGAGCAGTATGGAAGTTTATGCAAAACAAGCGGATATGACTTTAGAGGAATTCATAGACAGCCAGGGGATTTCCCAGGATGATTTTGACGAGCAGTGTCAGCAGTATGCAGAAGGTAAAGTGAAACAGAATCTGATTGTACAGGGAATCATGGATGCGGAAGGGCTGTCTCTTGATGATAAAGAGAGCCTTCAGCTGCAGGAGGAACTGGTGGAACAGATGGGTGCCGGTGATATCGCAGAATTGGTTGGAACATACGGGCAGACTTATGTAGACGAATCAATTGGTCTTCTCAGAGTAGAGGATTTTATTATAAAGAATGCAAGCGTTAGTGATAAAGTCGCGAATGGCGATGTGATCGCGGATGATGCAGAAGCAGCTGCAAAAAATTCAGACTCAGACAGTGAACAGGATATGACGGATACAGAAGATACGAATACTTCAGATGACGCGGGAAATTCAGATGACAGCGATAGCAGCACAAATCAGAGTGGTTCTGATGTTGACGTAAATCTGGAAGAGGAACTGGGGACAGAAGAAGTGGAATAATTGTTACCGGGTTACTGTTCACACACCACTATTCCGCGAGGTGTTTTGGCATGAATATGCCAAAATCCCGAGACATACAAGCCAAAATTCCATTGCCGCAGGCAATCTGGAATGAATTTTGGCAACGTTACTGCGAACGGAGCGAACAGTAACGTTACCGGGCACGGAGTGAACGTTAACGAATAATTGGCATTGTATTTGCCGGGTAAATGAGTTATGATTGAAGTTACAAAAAGAATGACAGTAACTTATGAAGCTATTCAGCAGTTGCAGATAAACGTTCTTGGCTAAATTAATGTAAATAGAAACGGGGAAAGGAAACAATGGATAAGCGGGTTTTGCGCGAGAGGATGCGCAGAAAAAAACGCCAGATGATGATTCGTCATTATACGAAGATCGGACTTTCCGTGCTTGGTCTGATTCTGGCTATTGTATTTGTGGTGAGAGGAATCATTATTCCAATCGCTCATCATGTAGCCGGAGGCGGAAGCAGTAATCAGACTGTGCAGGCCCAGGCAGATACGGAAGAGGTTCAGGCTAATTCTGATGCGGCTGTGAGACAGCCACTGAAGGGTAAATCAGATACGGATAAGATCTCCACGATGACAGCAGGCTGGCATGAAGATACTAACGGAAAGTGGTATCAGAATGCAGATGGTACATATTTTGCAAATGGATTTCAGGATATTGACGGTGTGACATATTCATTTGATGAAAACGGATATATTCAGACTGGATGGGTGACAAAGGGCGTAAAAGATTACTACTTTAATGATGATGGATCTTATGATCCGAGTCAGGTACGGCCGATGCTGGCATTGACCTTTGATGATGGTCCGGGACAGTATACAGATGAGCTTCTGGATTGCCTGGAGGCGAATAATGCACATGCAACATTCTTTATGCTTGGACAGAATGTAAGTGCATATCCGGATGCACCGAAACGTATGCTGGAACTTGGCTGTGAGATCGGAAGTCATTCCTGGGATCATACACAGCTGACTACGATTGACCTTGATTCAGTTGCCAAACAGTTTTCTGATACGGATGATGCACTGACTCAGGCCTGTGGACAGGCAGCGACAGTAGCACGTGCACCGTACGGAGATGGAAATACAGATATTTATAATACAGTAAATAAACCATTCTTTATGTGGTCTTTGGATACGGAAGACTGGAAGCTGATGGATGCGGATGCGGATTATAATGCAGTAATGAACGGAGATCTTACAGATGGAACAATTATCCTGATGCATGATATCCATGAGCCGTCTGTACAGGCTGCCATAAGACTGATTCCGGATCTTATTGCAAGAGGATATAAACTTGTGACGGTAAGTGAGATGGCAGAAGCTAAGAATGTAACATTACAGAATGCATGTTATGTTGATTTCTGGCCGAGTACACTCAGCAACGGTGGTGTTCCCGGATATCAGGGCGGAGCAGATGCAGCAGCTTCTACGGATTCCACAGATGGTACAACTGATTCATCAGATTCTTCTGACGGAAACTCAGATTATTCTGATGGAAGTGAGGATGGAAGTACAGATGACAGCAGTTCAGATGGAAACTATGACGACGGAAGCGGCGATTACAGCGATGATTCTTCGGAAGATTACAGTGACGATTCTGTGGATTACGGAGATGACTCTGAATATTAAAGGACAATAAAAAGTAATAAAAAGAGCAAAGAAATGCGAAAGACAGCGTTTCTTTGCTTTTTGTGTTTTTTACAAAAATAACACAAAAAACGCATGAAAATTGTTAAATATACACATATTTTTAATTGACGTAGCGAATGGGGGTTGGTATAATAAAGCTTATAGAATGACTAAGAGTCAGTTCATAGCCCTGCCGGGCCGGATCGCATTGCAGCAGTAAGGAAGATGTTGTCTGGAACGATCCACCGCAGGCTGAGAATCCTGCTTTGCAGGGTTCTTCTTGTGTTATTGTTTATGTTGCAGTGAGCAATAATATTTTCATATCCGTGAAAAGATAGAAACATGAATATTAAGGGAGGACTCCAGATGGGCGAGAGTATGAAATTTACGGATTTAGACCAGTATTTGTTTGGACAGGGAACCAATTACGAAGTATATAAGAAATTGGGCGCTCATCCTACTACATATCGAAGAAAAAAAGGCGTATATTTTGCGGTCTGGGCACCAAATGCCCAGTCAGTATCTGTAATTGGTGAATTTAATGACTGGGATGAAGAGGCCAGTCCGATGAAGAAGGTAGGACCGATCGGTGTCTATGAAGTGTTTGTTCCGGGAGCCAAGATTGGACAGTTATATAAATTCTTTATCGTAGGAGCACATGGAGAGAAGCTTTATAAAGCTGATCCGTATGCAAATGCGGCTGAGAAGCGTCCGGGAACGGCATCCAGGATTGTAGACATTACAGATTATAAATGGAAAGATGCCACATGGATCAAGAACAGAGAGAAGTTTGACGAGACAGTACAGCCGATGGCAATCTATGAAGTTCATCCGGGTTCCTGGATGAAACATCCGTGGACAGAGGAGAATGAAGAAGGATTCTATAATTATCGGGAACTTGCACATTCTCTGACTGCATATGTAAAAGAGATGGGTTATACTCATGTAGAATTAATGGGAATCGCCGAGCATCCGTTTGATGGTTCCTGGGGATATCAGGTAACCGGATATTATGCACCGACTTCCAGATACGGAACACCGCAGGATTTCAAATATATGATCGATTATTTCCACCAGAATAAGATCGGCGTTATTCTTGACTGGGTACCTGCACATTTCCCGAAAGATGCCCATGGTCTGGTGAATTTTGACGGAACTGCAGTATATGAGCATGCAGATCCGAGACAGGGAGAACATCCTGACTGGGGAACTAAGATTTACAATTATGGCCGCCCGGAGGTTAAGAACTTCCTGATCGCAAATGCTCTTTACTGGATTGAAGAGTGTCATGTAGACGGACTTCGTGTGGATGCGGTTGCCTCTATGCTTTACCTTGACTATGGTAAGAAAGACGGAGAATGGGTTGCGAATAAATACGGAGGAAACAAGAACCTGGAAGCGATTGAATTCTTTAAACATCTGAATACCGTTGTTCTCGGCAGAAATCATGGAACAGTGATGATCGCTGAGGAATCGACAGCATGGCCGATGGTTACAGGAGATGCTGAGAAAGACGGACTTGGATTCAGCCTGAAATGGAACATGGGATGGATGAATGACTTTCTGGAATATATGAAACTGGATCCATATTTCCGTAAATTCAATCATAATAAGATGACATTCTCCATGACTTATGCATACAGTGAGAGATATGTACTGGTTCTTTCTCATGATGAAGTGGTTCATCTGAAATGCTCCATGCTTGAGAAGATGCCGGGCGAACTGCCGGATAAATTCAAGAATTTAAAGGCGGCATATTCCTTTATGACCTGTCATCCGGGTAAGAAGCTCCTTTTCATGGGACAGGAATTCGGACAGCTTCGTGAGTGGAGTGAGGAGAGAGAACTTGACTGGTTCCTGCTGAATGAGGAACCTCATAAAGATCTGCAGAATTATGTACATGATCTTCTTACTATTTATAAGAAATATCCGGCGCTCTATGCGGCTGATAATGATCCGGAAGGCTTTGAGTGGATCAATGCCAATGACGGAGACAGAAGTATTTTCAGCTTTGTAAGAAAATCGCCGACGAAGAGAAATAATATTCTGTATGTAGTTAACTTTACACCGGTTGACCGTCCGGATTACAGAGTTGGTGTTCCGAAGAAGAAACAGTATAAGCTGATCATGGATGAGAACGGACTGACAGAGCCAAAGATATTCAAGGCTGTGAAACAGGAATGCGATGACAGACAGTTCTCATTTGCATATCCGCTGCCAGCTTATGGAGTTGCAATTTTTGTATATTAAGGTTATTGCTCAGACACCATTATCCTACGGGATATGTTGCTAAGAGCGGAGTGAACAATAACATATTAAGTTTTGACCGGAACAGGACTTGCGTTATTTAGCGATATTATAACTAAGCGTATGGAATACCTGGAAAATTCGTGCAAAATCAATAATTGCTTTTTGTATATAACTGCGTTATAATTAGCGCGAAAACAAGGAATAGAGAGAAAAGTTTACATGTTGAAAGGAGAATGAACATGAAAGTATCTAACATTAAAGATATTGAGAAGTTTTTTGAGGTAGTTGACAGCTGCGAAGGAAGAGTAGAATTAGTAACAGGCGAAGGTGACAGACTGAACCTTAAATCCAAATTATCCCAGTATGTGTCTCTGGCAAACATTTTCTCAGGCGGAGAGATTCCGGAACTTGAGATCGTTGCATACGAGAAAGAAGATATTGATAAATTAATGAGCTTTATGATCAACGGTTGATCATTAAAATACGAGAGGGGACATGATATTGGATCATGTCCCCTTCTTTGCGTGGGACAGGCTTGAATATGGAAGAAAGCTTGTGTATAATAAATGCGTTACGGACAAATATATAAGTAGATGGGATATAAGCGAATATGCCAAAATTCCGAGACATACAAGGTAAAACTCCATCGCCAAAGGCGATTTTTAACCGTAACTGTGGAGGTACTGAACAGTTACAATTATTTCATATCTGCTTACAAGATAAATTTGTAAAAAAACATAAAAATAGAAAAGGAGAAACAAAACGATGGCAACTAAGATTGATATTATCTCCGGTTTCCTTGGAGCCGGTAAAACTACATTAATCAAGAAGCTTCTGAAAGAGGCTTATGCAGATGAGCAGGTCGTACTGATTGAGAATGAATTCGGTGAGATCGGTATCGACGGTGGGTTCCTGAAAGAAGCAGGAATCCAGATCCGTGAAATGAATTCCGGATGTATCTGCTGTTCTCTGGTTGGAGACTTCGGAACTTCTCTGAAAGAAGTTGTTGATAAATATCATCCGGACAGAATCCTGATTGAGCCGTCAGGTGTTGGTAAACTGTCAGATGTTATCAAAGCGGTACAGGGTGTTCAGGGAGATGTAGATATCGTACTGAACAGCTACACAACTGTAGTAGATGCAAAGAAATGCAAAATGTACATGAGAAACTTTGGTGAGTTCTTTAACAATCAGGTTGAATATGCCGGCGCAATCATTATGAGCCGTACAGACATTATTGATGAGAAGAAAGCACAGCAGGCAATGGAACTTCTTCGTGGAATCAATGCAAAAGCAGCAATTATCACTACTCCGATCGAGAAACTGGATGGAAAGAAAATCCTTGAGGTTATGGAGAAACCGGTATCTCTTGAAGAAGAACTGATGGCAGAAGAAGAGGTATGCCCGGAATGCGGACATGTACATGAGCATGGCGAACACCATCATCACGACCATGATGATGAATGTGGCTGCGGACATGACCACGACGAGCATGAACATCATCACCATGATCACGATGATGAATGTGGCTGCGGACATGACCACGACGAGCATGAACATCATCACCATGATCACGATGATGAATGCGGCTGCGGACATGACCACGACGAGCATGAACATCATCACCATGATCACGATGATGAATGCGGCTGCGGACATGACCATCACGACCATGATCATCATCATGACCACAATGATGAATGTGGCTGTGGACATGATCACCACCATGATCATCACCATCATCATGCAGATGAAGTATTTACAAGCTGGGGACGCGAGACAATTAAGAAGTATACAAGAGAAGGACTTGAGAAAATGCTCGAAGCTCTTTCTGCTTCTGAAGATTACGGTATCATCCTTCGTGCAAAAGGAATGCTTCCGGCAGAAGATGGAACATGGATCTACTTTGATATGGTTCCGGAAGAAACAGAGATTCGTGAGGGAGCACCGGAATATACGGGCCGTCTCTGCGTGATTGGTTCTAAATTGAAAGAAGATAAACTTGCAGAGTTATTTGGCCTTGCAGAATAAAAAACAATTACCGCGTCCGGTAATAAAAAAAGTTACGGCTTACAGATAAACCGTAGCGCAGTGACAAAATAATCAGGATAAAGGAAATAGAATTATGGATGATATCAGAGTTCCCATTTATTTGGTAACAGGATTTCTGGAGAGTGGAAAGACAACTTTCCTGGATTTTACATTACAGCAGGACTATTTCGCCATTGATGGAAAGACACTGCTGATTCTTTGCGAAGAAGGCGAAGAAGAATATGATATGGATAAACTGAAACTTACAAACACAGTTATAGAAGTGATCGAGGATGAAGAAGATCTGACTCCTCAGCGTCTGGCTGCGATGGATATCATCCATCAGCCGGAACGTGTTGTGATCGAATACAATGGAATGTGGCTTGTAAGTAAATTCGAGCAGATGGAGCTTCCGGACGGCTGGGGTATTGAGCAGGAGATTACCTGCGTAGATGCGACAACTTATCAGGTTTATATGGCAAATATGAAGTCTCTGTTCATGGATATGGTGAGAAATACAGATATGGTTGTATTTAACCGTTGTAAAGAGGGAGATCCGCTTCCTGCATACAGACGTGGAATTAAGGTCGCAAATCAGAGTGCAGAGGTTATTTTTGAGGATGAAGAAGGTGAAATGGACGACATTTTCCAGGATGAGATGCCGTTTGATATTGATGCACCTGTCATTGAGATCCAGCCGGAAGATTACGGAATCTGGTTTGTAGATGCAATGGATAACCCGGAGAAATATGTGGGTAAAACTGTACGCTTTAAAGGTCGTGTTATGAAACCTCGTGGAATGGGAAGCAAATTCTTTGTTCCGGGACGTGTTGCAATGACTTGCTGTGCAGATGATACTACATTTCTTGGATATGTGTGCAGAAGTGATAATGCATCTCATATCAAAGAAGGAAGCTGGGTAGAGGTAACTGCAAAGGTTGCTTTTGAAAACCGTACAGAATATCAGGGCGAAGGCATTGTGCTTTATGCAAGTGATGCAAAAGAATGCGAACCTCTGAAAGACGAAATGGTATATTTTAATTAGGAGACGCGCATATGTATTTAGTAGTGGGACTGGGAAATCCCGGGAGAGAGTATGAAGCAACACGGCACAATATGGGATTTGACACCATTGATCATCTGGTAGAGGACTACAATGTTCCGCAGGGCGGCGTGAAATTTAATGCCATGTACGGAAAAACGATGATTGGCGGAGAAAAGGTTATTCTTATGAAACCTCTTTCTTTTATGAACCTGAGTGGCGGACCTGTCCGCGAGATGGCGAATTATTTCAAAATTGATCCGGAGACAGAACTGATTGTTATTTATGATGATATTGATCTGGAACCGGGACAGCTTCGCATCCGTAAGCAGGGAAGTGCAGGTGGACACAATGGAATTAAGGATATTATCCGTCAGCTTGGCACAGAGAAGTTTCTGCGCATTAAAGTAGGTGTAGGAGCTAAGCCAAAGGGATGGGATCTTGCAGATCATGTACTTGGCAGATTTTCCACAGAAGACAGAAAACTTGTGGATGAAGCAATAGAAAAAGCGGCAAAGGCTGTGGATATCATGATCTCACAGGGCGTAGATGCGGCGATGAACGAATATAACAGAAAAGTACCTGCACAGAAGTAAGAAGCGGCAAAGTGGTAAGTGGCACATGCTGGCTGCTTTTAATGGAAGAAAAGGAAGAAAAGCGGTGACTGTTAATGATGCTACAGCAGGAAAACAGGTGCCGCTTTTATCTTGCCACAGTGTTCTGGAACTTTTGACGTAATATTTTTAACCGAATCAAGTAAGTCCCCTGCTTCAATTGCGAGAAGCAAAAAGCAGTGGGTGGGACTTACGAATAGCAATGAATGGCAGAAAGATTTATTTATCGGAGACATATAAGAGGTGAATATGAAAGCATTTATGGCACCTCTGCAGGGACTTGCAGAGTTTGAACAGATTAAAGAAAAAAGTAAAACAAATAAGGGGATTCTGCAGGTTTCGGGATGTATGGAATCGCAGAAATCCCATCTGATGTACGGTCTTTCCGAGACTGCGTCATATCGTCTGATCCTGGCAGAAGATGAACGCCGGGCCAGAGAAATCTATGAAGATTACCGGTTTTATGATAAGAAAATATATTCCTATCCGGCAAAGGATCTTCTATTCTTTCAGGCAGATATTCATGGAAATCTGCTGATCCGGCAGAGAATGAAAGTAATCCGGGCATTGCTGGAGGAAAAGGAACTTACAGTTGTCACAAGCATTGACGGATGCATGGATTTCCTGGAACCGCTGGAAAAAATAAAAAGCCAGCTGATTCATTATGAAAATGACAGTACGATAGACATGGATCAGTTGAAAAATAAACTGGTGGATCTGGGATATGAGCGTGTAGGTCAGGTGGAAATGCCGGGACAGTTTTCTATTCGCGGTGGTATTGTGGATATCTATTGCCTCACAGAGGAAAATCCATGGAGAATCGAACTGTGGGGGGATGAGATCGATTCTATACGAAGTTTTGACGCTGAGAGCCAGAGATCCCTCGAGAATCTGGAGGAGATTACGATTTATCCGGCAGTAGAACATATCGGGGAATCTGATATGGTTTCTTTCCTGGATTATTTTCCAAAGGAGAAATCGGTTATTTTTCTGGATGAACCGAATCGACTGACGGAGAAAGGTGAAGCAGTAGAAGAGGAATATCGCCAGAGCCGTATGCACCGCGAGGAAAAAGGCAGCCAGAATCTGCCGGACAACTGGCTTTGTTCTTTTGAAGAACTTCAGAAAGAATTAAATAAGAGAAACTGTATTTCTGTCTGTGCGCTGGAACCGAAGCAGGCGGGCTGGAAGGTCCGGGAGAAATTTTATCTGGAAGTAAAATCAGTCAGTTCGTATAACAGTAGCTTTGAACTTCTGGTAAAGGATCTTCACCAGTATAAGAAACAGGGATACAAGATCGCATTGCTCTCCGGTTCCCGTACCAGAGCTGAACGACTGGCGAAGGATCTCCAGGAAGAAGGACTGGCTGCTTTTTACGGGCAGGATTATGACAGGGAGATTCTGCCGGGTGAGATCATGGTGGTTTATGGTCATGCGAAAAAAGGCTTTGAATATCCACTGATCAAATTTGCGGTGATGACAGAGTCGGATATTTTTGGTCAGGAACAGAAGAAGAGAAAGAAGAAAAAGAATTATAACGGAAAGCGTATCCAGGATTTTGCAGAGCTTTCTATCGGGGATTTTGTGGTTCATGAGAAGCATGGGCTTGGTATTTATCGCGGAATTGAGAAAGTGGAAGTGGACAGGATCGTTAAGGATTATATTAAGATTGAATATCGTGGCGGCAGCAATCTTTATATTCTGGCAACTCAGTTAGACTGTCTTCAGAAATACTCGGGCGGTGATACGGCAAAAACTCCGAAACTGAATAAGCTTGGAACGCAGGAATGGAATAAGACGAAAAGCAAGGTCCGGGGAGCTGTCAAAAATATTGCGAAAGAGCTGGTAGAGCTCTACGCGGTACGTCAGGAAAAGGAAGGCTATGTCTGTGGTCCTGATACGGTATGGCAGAGGGAGTTCGAGGAAATGTTTCCATATGAGGAGACAGAAGATCAGCTTAGCGCCATTGAAGATGCCAAGCGGGATATGGAGAGCACGAAAATCATGGACCGTCTGATCTGCGGTGATGTAGGTTATGGTAAAACAGAGGTTGCTCTGCGCGCCGCATTTAAGGAAGTGCAGGAGAGCAGACAGGTGGCGTATCTTGCCCCGACAACTATTCTTGCACAGCAGATATACAACACCTTTGTACAGCGAATGAAAGAGTTCCCGGTACGAGTGGAACTTCTCTGTCGTTTCCGTACGCCGGCGCAGCAGAAGAAAGCGATTGAAGACCTGAAAAAGGGACAGGTAGATGTAATTATCGGAACACATAGAGTCTTGTCGAAGGATGTACAGTTTAAGAACCTTGGACTTCTGATCATCGATGAGGAACAGCGTTTCGGGGTTGCGCATAAAGAGAAAATCAAGCAGCTGAAAAAGGATGTAGATGTGCTGACTTTGACAGCAACGCCGATTCCGCGTACTTTGCATATGAGCCTCATTGGAATTCGTGATATGAGTGTCCTTGAGGAACCGCCGATGGACAGAATGCCGATTCAGACCTATGTTATGGAGTATGATGAGGAGACAGTCCGGGAGGCGATCAACAGAGAACTGCGCAGGGGCGGACAGGTCTATTATGTCTATAATCGTGTTACGGATATTGCGGATGTTGCCCTGCGCATAGCGAAACTTGTGCCGGATGCGAGGGTGGATTTTGCACATGGACAGATGAGCGAGAGAGAACTTGAGAATGTCATGTATGCGTTTGTAAATGGTGATATTGATGTACTGGTTTCGACTACGATCATTGAAACAGGGCTGGATATTTCCAATGTAAATACCATGATCATCCATGATTCCGACAGATACGGACTTTCCCAGCTTTATCAGCTTCGCGGAAGAATCGGTCGATCTAACAGAACGGCGTATGCATTCCTGATGTACAGGCAGAACGTGATGCTGAAGGAGACTGCGGAGAAGCGTCTGGCGGCTATTCGTGAATATACGGATCTGGGAAGTGGATTTAAAATTGCCATGAGAGATCTGGAACTTCGAGGCGCGGGAAATCTGCTGGGTGCACAGCAGCATGGACATATGAATGCGGTGGGATATGATCTCTATTGCAAGATGCTCAGCGAGGCAGTCAAAGAGGCAAAAGGAATCCATACAATGGAAGATTTTGAGACATCGATTGACCTCAATATCGATGCATTTATTCCGGATTCCTATATCAGCAATGAATTCCAGAAACTTGATATTTATAAACGAATCGCTGGAATCGAAACGCAGCAGGACTATGATGATATGTTAGAGGAACTTCTGGATCGTTTTGGTGAACCTGGAAAGGCAGTGCTGAATCTCCTTGCTATCGCGAAGTTAAAAGCTATCGCACATCAGGGCTATGTGACAGAAATTAAGCAGACTGGAAAATCAGTGCGCATTACACTTTATGAAAAAGCAAAGCTGAATCCGGAAGGGATTCCGCTTCTCATGCAGAAATACAGAAGAAGCTTGCAGTTTAAGAATGAGCAGGAACCGAAATTTATCCTGGAACCTCAGGGCAGTCTGATTCCTGCGCTGACGGAATTTGCAGAAGAACTTAAGAATATGGCTGAAGAGTGTGTTTGAATGACCGCGCGTCGCATTCTCGTTACTTCAGTGATGAGTTAGATGAGTTAGACGCGCAATTTTTTTGTTAAAAAAAGAACGTATGTTTACAGAATAAGATATCTATAGTACAATTTGTTCATAGCACAAAATAAAACTTAAATGAAAAACTAAATTCCGGTTTTGGACCAAATGCAAGAGTAAATTCCATATAGGTCGAAGTTACTTTTGCATACATATTTGCCATATTGTCTTTGATAAGCATTACTCCGTATAATGTACTTGCAGCTGATTGCCTGCCTGTGCAGATTGGAGATAATTATGAAGAATAAAGGCAATCAGAAACATTTAACATTTGAACAGCGTGTTGATATCGAGAAAGGTCTTACTGAGAATAAAAGCTTCGCTGAAATTGGACGAATTATTGGTAAAAATCCATCTACCATATCAAAGGAAGTACGTCTCCACGCACATACAAAAGAACGTCCGGATTCAGGTTACACTCATCCGCCATGTATTCATCGCAAGAACTGTAAGATGACATGCTTGTGTGATAAGATGTGTGGCATTCATTGTAAGCTTTGCAGAAAACCATCCTTTCGCTGCACTGATATATGTCCCGCATATGAGACAGCTGAATGTGAGAAACTGAATAAACCACCCTACGTATGTAATGGCTGTGGTAAAAAGACCCATTGTCTTATGCCCAGAAGGTTTTATTCATCCAAATATGCCCATGATGAGTACCGTAGCGTGCTAGTCGATTGCAGAGCCGGCATTAACCAGACTCCGGAAAGCATTCAATCCATGAATGATTTATTGGTTCCATTGATCAAGGAGAAACATCAGTCCATCGGTCATATTTATGCTACTCATGCAGAAGAATTGGGTTGCTCCAGAAGAACACTTTACTCCTACATCAATGATTGTGTATTCGATGTCCGCAATGGTGACTTAAGGCGTTCTGTACGTTATAAGAAACGCAAGAAACCTACACAGACCAGTGCAAAAGATCGTTCTTATCGTCAAGGTCATAACTACGAAGATTTCCAGAATTATATGAAAGATCATCCAGATATAAATGTTGTGGAAATGGACTGCGTGGAAGGAAAGAAAGGCGAAAGCCGTGCCCTCTTGACCTTTACATTCCGCAACTGCAATCTTATGCTTATGTTCCTGTTGGAATATCAAGACCAGGAATGCGTGTTAGAGGTCTTTGTATGGCTTGAAACAGTGCTGGGGCAGGATGCATTCAAAAAGCTTTTTCCGGTGATTCTCACGGATGGAGGTTCAGAATTCTCAGCTCGTGAAGAGATGGAGGAATTCTGTGACGGAAGTAAAAGCACGACTGTCTTTTACTGTGATCCGTATAGCTTTTGGCAAAAAGGTGCCTGCGAAAAGAACCACGAGTATATCCGCTACATCCGTCCGAAAGGGAGTTCATTCGCTGATTTAAATGACGAGAAAGTCAGACTTATGATGAATCACATAAACAACGAAAAAAGAGACAGTCTTAATGGACATAGCCCATATGAACTCTCTCTTTTACTCTTGGACAACAAACTGCACAAAGCATTAGGATTAAAGGCAATCGCACCTGATGATGTTATGCTTAGTCCAAAACTTATAAAATAAAATAGTAAAGCACAGGCAGATTTCACTGCACCAGAATTTAGTCTTGCACATAAGGCATGTGGAATTTAGTCTTGCACACTATTTTCAGATGCCCGGTTAGTATGCATAAAAACATAAATCATGGGTGCTTACAGGTTCATTATAAGGCAAAAAAATGGAATTGTTAAGGTGCATTACAGAATTTAATCCCGCATATTTACTGAGATAATCCACAGCTGGAATTTAGTTTTTCATTTAAGTAGCACAAAATAAAAAAACAGTTCAGAGGAGAAGAAAATGCAGACGGTATCCAGTTATGGTGTGGAAATACGAAAACAGAATATCCCAATCCGCCAGACACTGGAAATCTATCGTCAGGCGGTCAGCTATCTGACGGAAATCTATGAACAGGTGTGGGCAGAACTGAAAATGATCCCGGAAGCAAAAAAACGCTTTAATGTAGCAGAACATCTGATTCACACAACGAAAAAGAACCATGCCCACTTTGATTTTGACATCCGTTTTCCGAAGATGCCTTCTTATCTCAGGAGAGCTGCCATCCAGCATGCACTGGGAAGTGTATCGTCCTATGAAAGCCGGATGGAACAGTGGGAGGCAGCGGGAGAACTCTCTGGGAAACCGAATTTTACCTGTGAAAACCATGCCATGCCGGTCTTTTACCGGGATGTGATGTACCGCGAAGGGACAGAGGGAAAAGATGAGGCATACCTGAAACTGTATGACGGGCATGACTGGAGATGGTTCCGTGTGTGTTTAAGCCATACGGATATGGAATACCTGCGCAGGAACTGGTATGGGAAAAAGGCATCTGCGCCGGCACTGGAGAAAAGACACCATAAATATTTCCTGCGTTTTTCTTATACAGAAGAAGTGACGCTTACTCAGACACCTGTTAAAGGGCAGATCATCTGCAGTGTGGATCTGGGAATCAATACGGATGCAGTCTGTACCATCATGCGGGCAGACGGAACTGTCCTGGGGAGAAAGTTTATTGACTTCCCCAGTGAAAAAGACCGTATGTACCGCACACTGGGACGAATCCGGAGATTCCAGAGGGAACATGGATCTGCGCAGGCAGGAGAAAGGTGGGCATACACCAGACGCCTGAATATAGAATTAAGCAGAAAGATCGCAGGGGCAGTTGCAGAATATGCATGGGAAAATCATGCGGATGTGATCGTGTTTGAGTATCTGGAAATGAACGGAAAGATATCGGGAAGTAAGAGGCAGAAACTGCAGCTTTGGAGAAAACGGGATATCCAGAAACGGTGTGAACATCAGGCACACAGGAAAGGGATGCGCATATCCAGAATCTGTGCATGGAATACGAGCAGGCTTGCGTATGATGGATCAGGGATAGTCCTGCGTGACTGGAGAAATCACAGCCTCTGTGCATTTCAGACGGGAAAAAGATATAACTGTGACTTGTCAGCTTCTTATAATATCGGGGCCAGATATTTTATCCGTGAACTTTTAAAACCCCTTCCGGCAACGGAAAGGTCTTTGCTGGAGGCAAAAGTCCCTGCAGTAAAGCGTAGAACCTCATGTGTTTATGCAGATCTAAGGGAACTCAGTTCTGAGATGGGACTCTTAATGGCTGCATAGATGCAGGCAGATATACAGCGGACTACCTGTAATGTGGGGACCTGCCATATCTGGCATGGGAAAAAGCGCATATCTGCGCAAACCTAAGTTACAGGCGTATCCGCCGATATTTAGTCTGACGCCTAAAGCGTCTGGAAGCACGTGACTTCAGTCATGTGAGGATATAATTCACGATCGTGATAAATATGTGAAATATAGCACTTATTTTTTAATTTACCTTGCCCTCAGCAGGAAAAAAGTTTATACTCTAGTAATAGCACAGTCTGGAAAAGTGGGACATGAAGAAAGACCAGACTGATAATATGGAGGAAGAAATGAAAGAAATGGCAAAGAGAACAGCCGTAGTAGCACTGGCAGGTGTGATGTCAGTTGGTATGCTTACAGGCTGCGGAAGTAAAACATTAGATGGAACAAAAACAGTGGCTACAGTAGACGGGACAGATATTCCGCTTGGAGTTGTCAGCCTTTATGCGCGTGAACAGCAGCAGCGGACAACCGCCATGTATATGTCTTATATGGGAAGCGCGGATAATATCTGGGATCAGACAGCAGATGAAGATTCTGGAGAGACATATGGTGATCAGGCAGTGACAAGCAGTCTGGAATCCATTGAGAAAATGTATATTCTGAAAGAGAAAGCATCTGATTACAATGTAGAACTTACAGATGAAGATGAAACAGCAATCGCAGATGCTGCATCACAGTTTATGGCTGCAAACAGCGAAGAGACAATCAAAGAACTCGCTGTAACAGAGGATCAGGTAAAAACATTACTGGAGCTTCAGACAATCCAGAAAAAGATGTATGACCCGATTGTTGCAGAGGGAAATATCACAGTTTCTGATGATGAGGCAAATCAGACAACCTTTACTTATGTAAGTATCTCTACAAGTGGTGATGATGTAACAGACGAAGATAAAGAAACTAAGAAAGAACAGGCTCAGGAGATTCTTGATAAAATGAAAGAAGATTCGACAGCTGATATGAGCGAAGTTGCTCAGGGAGTAGATGAGAGTTACTCAGCAGTACAGGGTAATTTTACAACTAAAGAAAGCGAAGATGAGGATGAAGACTCCAGCGGGGCAGCATATCCGGACGAAGTTATTAGTGTTTTACGTGGGCTGAAAGACGGAGAGGTTGCAGATGATATTATTGAGACTGATACAGGATATTATGTAGTAAGACTTGATAAGATTAATGATGAGGATGCAACAGCATCCAAGAGAGAATCTCTTCAGAATTCCAAAGAGAGCACATATTACACAGAGACAACAAATCAGTGGCTGGATGATGCGGATGTAAAAGTAGTAAAGAAAGTTCTTAAGACACTTAAGATTACAGATAAACATACTTTTACAGCTCCAACTTCGACACCTACTCCATCACCAGAAGCAACACCAGAAGTAACGGAAGAAGCAACACCAACACCGGAGGCTGATGTGAAAGAGGAAGCTGAAGCAACTGAGACACCGGCAGCAGAAGATACAGAAGCAGTAGAAGATACAGAGGCAACTGTAACACCAACAGAAGAAGCTGAAGCTACAGAAACACCAGAAGCAACACCGACAGAAGCTGCGGAATAAGACAGGAAAATTATATTGCTGTATCGCAGAGAATTGTGGTAATGAATAATAAACATAAGGTAACATAATAAAAGCAGCTATATGGAAAACAAAAAACGTTTCTCATATAGCTGCTTTTGCATTGCCAGAATAATATTTTCTGATGAATTGCGCAAAAACCTCGAATCAGGAATACCCTTGTGGATGCCATAAAATGCAATGGTACCGGAAAGTTCTGCAATATCAGGAAATTACGGTATCGCGCCCATGTGTTTTTCCGTAATAAAGCTTATCATCCGCATGTTTGATTAATTCTGAAATATTTGACTGATAGTCGTTTTCTTCTACACCGAAAGTCATAGTTACGTGAACTGTAATATCTTTATAGGTTATGATACATTTGCTGACTGCTATATTAATTTCATTCATGATTGTACTTGCATTGTCAAGATTCATTCCCGGAAAGAAGAAGAGAAATTCTTCGCCGCCCCATCTGCAGACGTGTCCTGAACCAAGCGTTTTTTCTTTAAAAAGTTCTGCGAGAGATTTTAGAACCTGATCGCCGCAATTATGACCATAAGTATCATTGATTTTTTTGAAAAAATCGATATCGCCAATGGCAATGCTGAAATTTTCATAAGGATTAGCTTTAATGTGATTTTCCAGAACCTCTTCCATACGGCGTCTGTTATACAGAGTAGTAAGAGGATCGGTTCCGGCCTGTTGTCTTAATTCAATGTTATACAGCATGAGATGCTTCTCTGCTTTCTGAAGATTATCGCTGAATGTCAGACAGATCACACCCGTGATCACAAATGATAAAATAGTATTTAAAACTTGTACAATCAGCATATGTGCTTCTGTAAGGACGTATATTGGCGGATAATTCTGACAATGAAAAAATAGTGCCATTCTCAGTATGAATAAAAAAACTGCAAATGCAATTTTGTTAAAGGTTGTATCATACAGGGAAAACATTGAAATTAACATTAGCGGCAGGATAAAGCTGGTACCGCCAACATTCCATCCATAATAATAGATGAAATAAGAAATCCATCCTGTGGAAATGATAACATAAAATAAAAAGTTCCATCGTATAAAGATACGATTCATGTAATGTCTTGCAAGAAGACATGCAGCCAGCCACCCCGCGACAGGAAGAACATTAACCGGATATCCAAAACATGTGATACAGACTATAAATAGCAGAAAGTATACAATGTAGATGTTATAAGATCTTGTTAATGCAAGAGAAAAATACAAAGGTGTAGTTTCGGCATCAAATTCATGATTAAATATACTCATATTGATTCTCCTGAGCATATAGAAATAACATATTCAAAAATGTTATTTCTATATGCTTTATATTAAATAAGGAGGAAATGCTTTAATGCATTAGCGATGCCATTATCCTCGATATTGGTTGTCTGGTAAGTGCAATGAGGAAGAATCAAAGGATCTGAATCACCCATTGCAATGCTGTTTCCGGCAAACTGAAGCATAGGAAGATCATTTGTGCTGTCGCCAAAAGCAAAGGTATCTTTGATTGATACTCCCAGGCGGTCAGCCAGAAACTGGATCCCTGTTGCCTTGCTGCAATTTTTCTGAGTTAATTCCCAGGCTTTATCATCATGGATAAAACACAGAAAATGTTCATCAACAAATTTGCGGAAGGTATCCGTATCAGAGTCTGCGGCAGGAAATGCCAGAAACTTGTCAAATGTAAAACTATGGTAGATTTCGGAAGTGTAGAGAGATAAATCTTCTACTTCAACTTCTGTTTTCAGATTCTGGATAGCACCAGGAAGAGAACAGGATCCGTTATCATATAAAATTTTGTCCGGACGCTCAAAAAATGCGGGGATCTTGCAATTTCTTAGTATTTCTATTATTTCACGACAGAGTGAATTGGGAATTGAACTGGAAAATAAAAGTTCTCCATTCATATAAATCTGGCTGCCACATCCACAGACATATCCGTCAAAGCCAATCTTCCGGATTATTTCAGGAATCATGGCATAAGTACGTCCGGAGTTGACAAAAAGCAGGTGTCCATTATCGTGGGCTTTTTTTAAAGCAATTCTTGCACTGGCCGGAACAGCCCATGGATAAGGGGTAAGTAAAGTCTTATCAATGTCAAAAAATAATAGTTTACGATTATTCTGCATCAGATGCCTCCTCTATTGTGTCACTGAATTCATCGTTTGCTTTAATATGGCTTCCGTTGCTGAAATCTTCGCTAAATTTTTCGCTGAATTCCTCGTTCGAAGAATCTTCACTTCCTGTATGTACGCGAATGCCATTAAGTTCGACTTCACCTTCCATTGGAATTACAAGACATTTTCGTCCATCAATCACGCGTGTCTCAACGAGATCGGCACGTTCAGGGTCTACGTGAACGACAACATCAGGAGTCTTAATCTCGAATCTTCGTGTATTGGTAATATTAGAAGCAACCAGAGAGGATTTTTCTCCGGCAGTAATTTCATACTGCTCGTCAAAAGACTGTAACTTCTCATCTTCTACGCCACATTCTTCGAAAAGACGTTTCACTTCGGATTTAGTCAGAACTACAGGCTCCGGTTCATCTTTCTGAGCTTCAATCAGGTCGTTTAATTTCTCGTGAATATTTAATACCGTATCATAGCTGCAGTCCTCACCAAGTGTATCTTCGACCAGTGCATTGAAAGAGTCACGCTGTCCACCGGCGGAGAGAGGGGCATTGCATCCAAGGAGTTCATCAATAAAAATATCTCTGAGTTCATTTACGTTCTTACTATAATAAAGAACTCCATGAATATCCGTACTGCGGTCATTAAACTGCGGGAAAAGAAAAGCAACATCCGGAAGTTCTACGATCCAGTCGCGGATGCGGTCCTGAATGCTGTTGGTCTCCGCGTTATAGCAAAGTCCTGCTTTGGAAAGTTTCACCGGGCAGATGCAACACATAATGTGTTCGTAAATTTCATCTGAGGCATCAAACATTTCGGAACCATCGGAGGATTTTCCGGGAATGTCATATACTCCATGAATCAGGATAATGTAATAATTCTCCGGATAATCATAGTTTTCGATGATTTTATCGTAAAAACTCTCGACCAGTGCATCGTCTGTAAGTTTGCTTTCTCTCAGTTTCATAAGGAAATGCTGAGTTCCGCCTTCGGATTCCTGTTCAAGAGGAAATTCCATGTTCATCAGGTTCTTCCCAATTGTTCCGGAAAGGGATTTGCGGAAGATATCAAAATATTTGAACATTTCTTCTTCGGAGAGGGAGAGAAATGCTTCTTTTAATTCGGTTTTTTTGTTCTTTTCTCCGTCAACATAGCATCCGCAAATGCGGGTGATAGAGCAGTTCTCTGGTGTGAACTGCTTCTTGATTTCGGAAATTTCTTTTTTGTTCATATAAGTTACACCTCGTAATAGTATACTTTCCATTATAGACTAGATAGGGACTGGGGGCAAGGATGATTTGTCTGTGAAAGTGTGAAATTATAGATGAGTTTTGACAAAGGTGGTGGTATAATATAGGAAAATTTGTTGCTGTTTACTATGTGAAAATACAGGAGGATACTGACATGAATGAAACAATGAAAAATCTTTTAGAACGCAGAAGTGTACGTGGATATAAGAAAGATCTTGTGCCGGAAGAGGTATTAAATGAGATTCTTGAAGCTGGTGAGTATGCGCCGAGTGGAATGGGACAGCAGGGAACTCTTATGGTAGTGACTCAGAATCCGGAGCTTGTTGCGAAGCTTTCTAAAATGAATGCGGATGTAATGGGGGCAAAGAGCGATCCGTTTTATGGAGCATCGACTGTTATTGTGGTTTTTGCTGACAGTGAGCAGGGCACTTGTGTGGAAAATGGAAGTCTTGTTATGGGAAATCTGATGAATGCGGCTCATGCAGTTGGTGTGGATTCCTGCTGGATTCATCGTGCGAGAGAAGTGTTTGCGTCTGAAAAGGGTAAAGCGCTGAAAGCTGAGTGGGGTGTGCCGGAGTCTTATATTGGTATTGGCCATTGTGTACTTGGTTATCGTTCTGGAGAGTATCCGGAAGCTAAGGCGAGAAAAGATGGATTTGTGATCAGAGTTTGATTGTGAAAAACAGGGAGTAGGGGTGTATATGTGTAGAGCGACTGATGAGATGAGGATGACTGAGTGAGTATATTTGGTAATAGAAAGAAAAAGAAGTATAGAACTTTTCTTCAGGATTCTGAGACGGGTGAGGATGATACCAGGGAGTATGAGAAGGGCCGGGGAGTCTGGGGGGAGAATAATTTGCAGGAGGGACATGGGTCGGAGATGAGTGAGAATCTGATCAGGAAGCATTATTGGTTTTCGGGGAGAGTGCAGGGGGTCGGGTTTCGGTACCGGGCGTGTTATATTGCGAGTTCTCTGGGAGTGACCGGATGGGTGAGGAATAACTGGGATGAGCGTGTCGAGATGGAGGCGCAGGGGACCAGGGAGGATCTTGCCAGGATGGTGGAGATGTTGTATAGGCAGAGTTTTATTGGGATTGAGGGGGTTGAGGAGAAGGTTGTGCCGGTTGAGGTGGAGAGTGGATTTTATGCTCGTTAACCGCTGATTAAGGGACGCCAAGTCCGTCAGATCATTCCTGTCGGCTCGGTTTCGGGGGATAAGGGACGCCAAGTCCGCCAGATCATTCCTGTCGGCTCGGTTTCGGGACTTAAGAAAAGCTAAGCCCCGGGAAATCCGCTAAAAGCATTCGCAGATAACTCAAACTCGCTGCGCTCAGACAGTGAGTGATCTGCTCATAACGCGGATTTCCCGGGGCTAAGTTTTTCTAAAGTCCCTGCAAATGTCGCTCGACAGGAATGATCTGGCGGGCTTGGCTGGCTGTTGGTAGTGGAAAAGTGGCGGTGGGAAGTTGTTCATTAATAGATTGGTTTTCTTATAGGTAAAAGGGAATAGGTGGGTGGATAAGATAAATGGAAAGGGGAAAATAAAAAAAGTTTGTCAAATTATGAAATTAACTGTTGACATTGTGATCTTT
>NZ_JBWLUT010000130.1:0-67500 GCF_056504575.1 Blautia sp. CGZ-1-C1 | reverse complement strand
ATAAAACGCAAGATAGGAAGACATCGATATTAATCTGTTATCAACAGAGTAACAAAACATATCAAACAATGAGAATCAAACGACCGCATCACCTACGCTAGGGTGATGAAGCGAAAGGTCAAGCAATAAGGGCACAGGGCGGATGCCTTGGCACTAAGAGCCGATGAAAGACGTGATAAGCTGCGATAAGCTTCGGGGAGGAGCAAATATCCCGTGATCCGGAGATGTCTGAATGGGGAAACCCACATGAGCAAACCTCATGTATCCTACAGCCAATACATAACTGTAGGAAGGGAACCCGGGGAACTGAAACATCTAAGTACCCGGAGGAAAAGAAAGAAAACTCGATTCCGTAAGTAGCGGCGAGCGAACGCGGAGGAGCCTAAACCGGAATGCGTGCATTCCGGGGTTACGGACTGCATTTAAGATTCAGTGATGTTAACAGAACGGTTTTGGGAAAGCCGGCCACAGAGGGTGAAAGCCCCGTACGTGAAAGCAGAGCTGACTGAGCAGGATCCAGAGTACCACGAGACACGTGGAACCTTGTGGGAAATCAGGGGGACCACCCCCTAAGGCTAAATACTACTTAGTGACCGATAGCGCATAGTACTGTGAAGGAAAGGTGAAAAGGACCCCGGGAGGGGAGTGAAAGAGAACCTGAAACCCTGTGTCTACAAGCTGTGGAAGCACTTTATATGTGCGACCGCGTACTTTTTGTAGAACGGTCCGGCGAGTTACGCTTACTGGCAAGGTTAAGCACTTCAGGTGTGGAGCCGTAGGGAAACCAAGTCTTAAGAGGGCCAGAGTCAGTAGGAGTAGACCCGAAACCGGGTGATCTATCCATGTCCAGGTTGAAGCTGCCGTAAGAGGTAGTGGAGGACCGAACCCACATCCGTTGAAAAGGGTGGGGATGAGGTGTGGATAGGGGAGAAATTCCAATCGAACCCGGAGATAGCTGGTTCTCCTCGAAATAGCTTTAGGGCTAGCCTCGATACAGATTTGCGGAGGTAGAGCACTGAATTTCCTAGGGGGCGTCAAAGCCTACCGAAGAATATCAAACTCCGAATGCCGCGTAATCGATTATCGGGAGTCAGACTGCACGAGATAAGTTGGGCGGTCAAAAGGGAAAGAGCCCAGACCTTCAGTTAAGGTCCCAAAGTGCGCGTTAAGTGGAAAAGGATGTGGGATTTCGAAGACAACCAGGATGTTGGCTCAGAAGCAGCCATCCATTCAAAGAGTGCGTAATAGCTCACTGGTCGAGAGGTCCTGCGCCGAAAATGTCCGGGGCTGAAACGCGCCACCGAAACTAAGGAACCGAAAGGTTGGTAGAGGAGCATTGCATGCGGAACGAAGCAGTACCGTAAGGAGCTGTGGACTGCATGGAAGAGAGAATGCCGGAATGAGTAGCGAGATAGAGGTGGGAATCCTCTAGGCCGAATATCCAAGGTTTCCAGAGTAAAGCTGATCTGCTCTGGGTAAGTCGGGGCCTAAGGCGAGGACGAGAGTCGTAGCCGATGGACAACAGGTGGAGATTCCTGTACTGCGGTATGACAGAACTGTGGGGACACGTAAGGAAAGCGGAAGCCGGGAATGGAAAGCCCGGTGCAAGCGGGGTACCAGTCACTCTGGCAAATCCGGGTGGCAATGGGAAGCCGTGATGCGGAGCGAAATAAAGTAGCGAAGTCCGTGAGCCATGCGTCAAGAAAAGCCGCTATTGTTTATACCGTACCCGTACCGTAAACCGACACAGGTGGATGAGGAGAGAATCCTAAGGCCGGCGGAAGAAGCATTGTCAAGGAACTCGGCAAAATGGCCCCGTAACTTAGGGATAAGGGGTGCCTCAGAAATGAGGCCGCAGAGAATAGGCTCAAGCAACTGTTTAGCAAAAACACAGGTCTATGCGAAACCGAAAGGTGAGGTATATGGGCTGACGCCTGCCCGGTGCTGGAAGGTTAAGAGGAGAGGTTAGCGCAAGCGAAGCTTTGAATTTAAGCCCCAGTAAACGGCGGCCGTAACTATAACGGTCCTAAGGTAGCGAAATTCCTTGTCGGGTAAGTTCCGACCCGCACGAAAGGCGTAATGATTTGAGCGCTGTCTCGACAATGCATCCGGTGAAATTGAAGTACCAGTGAAGATGCTGGTTACCTGCGCCAGGACGGAAAGACCCCATGGAGCTTTACTCCAGTTTGGTACTGGGACTCGGTATTGCATGTACAGGATAGGTGGGAGGCTATGAGACAGTAACGCCAGTTATTGTGGAGCCGCTGTTGGGATACCACCCTTGCAGTATTGGGTTTCTAACCAGCCGCCGTGACCCGGCGGTGGGACAATGCCAGACGGGGAGTTTGACTGGGGCGGTCGCCTCCGAAAGGGTATCGGAGGCGCCCAAAGGTTCCCTCAGAATGGACGGAAACCATTCGAAGAGTGCAAAGGCAGAAGGGAGCTTGACTGCGACACCGACGGGTGGAGCAGGTACGAAAGTAGGGCTTAGTGATCCGGTGGTATTAAGTGGGAATGCCATCGCTCAACGGATAAAAGCTACCCTGGGGATAACAGGCTTATCACTCCCAAGAGTTCACATCGACGGAGTGGTTTGGCACCTCGATGTCGGCTCATCGCATCCTGGGGCTGTAGTAGGTCCCAAGGGTTGGGCTGTTCGCCCATTAAAGCGGTACGCGAGCTGGGTTCAGAACGTCGTGAGACAGTTCGGTCCCTATCCGGCGTGGGCGTAGGATATCTGAGAGGAGCTGTCCTTAGTACGAGAGGACCGGGATGGACGGGCCGCTGGTGCATCGGTTAGACTGCCAAGTCTACGGCCGAGTAGCCAAGCCCGGAAGGGATAAACGCTGAAGGCATCTAAGCGTGAAGCCCCCCTTAAGATGAGATATCCCATTCGTAAAGAAGTAAACCCCCTTGAAGACGACGAGGTAGATAGGGCAGAGGTGGAAGTGCAGTAATGCATGGAGCTGACTGTTACTAATCGGGTGAGGGCTTGACCAAGAATCGCAGGAAGAATGATCTCAAGGAAATGTCAACATGTATGTAGTTTTGAAGGTGCAAACCTTTATTCCTCCTTAGCTCAGTCGGTAGAGCATGCGGCTGTTAACCGCAGTGTCGTTGGTTCGAGTCCAACAGGGGGAGCTCTCGGCAAACGAGTGTTCCGATTAAATTTAATAATTGGCTCCATGGTCAAGCGGTTAAGAGCACCGCCCTTTCACGGCGGTAACAGGGGTTCAAATCCCCTTGGAGTCATTTAAATAATGAAATGTGATTTTTCGAGGCTTGATTCTGTTACAACATGCCGATGTGGCTCAATTGGCAGAGCAGCTGATTTGTAATCAGCAGGTTATCGGTTCGAGTCCGATCATCGGCTTTTAATTCAATAATGAATATCGCGGGGTGGAGCAGTCTGGAAGCTCGTCGGGCTCATAACCCGAAGGTCATAGGTTCAAATCCTGTCCCCGCTATTTTGCCCAGATAGCTCAGTTGGTAGAGCAGAGGACTGAAAATCCTCGTGTCGCTGGTTCGATTCCGGCTCTGGGCATTCACTTTGAAAGTGACAATTAAATAAATATGGAGCATTAGCTCAGTCGGTAGAGCACTTGACTTTTAATCAAGTTGTCCGGGGTTCGAATCCCCGATGCTTCACTTTTAACTTCTATGATATTCCATAGAAGTTTTTTTGTGTATAAAATTTTATTATTATTTGTCAATCGGATATTTGCACTTCACTTCCGATACTTGACTATAACCGAATAACTGCTTTGCAGTTTAGTAAAAGGGGTACAAGTAAGTCACCATCTACTGCTTATTGTTCTTCGAAATTGGAGCAGGGAACTTACAGAAAGACGAAATTAAGGAAATATTATCATATGGTTCTAAACATAGAGGGTTGCTGCATAAAGTATTAGTACCTGATAGCCGTAGGAAGTGCGCAGTCTTAGCGGTGGACAGGCTTGTATGGCAATAATATATGTAATGCAGAACAGGAGGAGTTTCCATGAAGAATTCTATAAAAGATCTGAAGAATTATTTCCAGATGATTATGACGGCTGTTACCTGCTTTGTAATGGGATTTGCAAAAATAAAAGATCAGAAATGTGTATGCCAGAATAGTGCTAGAAGACATGAAGAGAGTAAAAACAGGATGTTTAAATGCATTATGGAAAAGCCTTGGAATGGGAATGTGTTTTGTCTATGAAACTCCGAAAGCCAAAATGATTTCAGAATATATTGTGAAGGACAGAGATTCAAAGAAAGACAGATCATATTTACAGCCTGATGAAAAAAAGAGTTCCCGGAAAAATAAAATTATTTACTGGGATGAGCCTAGAATTCAGAACAGGATAAATAAATCTGTATATTTTAATACGGGGTGAAAATCCCCGTATACGTTACTGTTCACTTCGTTCTCAGTAACGTAGCCAAAATTCATTCCAGATTGCCTACGGCAATGGAATTTTGAAAAGTGTACATACAGAAAGATATAGGTGTATATACTAAAAGGAAAGAAGATCATTAGAAATCGATGATCGGATAACCTGGATGGTCTTATATATGAAAAAATCTTTTTTCCCCGGAACAACGGGAGTCTTTTGTCTGTTTTTTATTCCCTATATGATTACAATAATTTTTAATGGTGTAGATACGACTTTAATTAATAGAAAATTTGATGTGGAAACAATATTACCGGTTATTGTGGCCGGGCAAATTGGAGATAATTATGAATTGGAGACAATAAAAGCGCAGGCAGTTATTGCGAGATCTAATCTTTACAGAACAGTAAAAGAGCAGAAATCACTAAATTCTGTTTTGAATCAAATTAGAGATGAAATAAAGAACAAATCATTAAAGTCGTTATATTTGCTTATTATGCAGGATAAATATGAACGTGCAGTAAAAGAAACAAAGGGAAAAGTTATTACATGGGAGAATAAGCTGAAATTAGTTCCTTTTCATGAGATTAGCGCAGGAGATACCAGGGATGGAGAAGAAGTTTTCCACAGTGAAGAGGATGCATATCTGAAATCTGTACACAGCAGTGTGGATAAGGAATCAGAAGATTTTTTAAACAGTGTATATATAAATAAGAATATACTTCCTAAAGAACTTGAAATAAAGTCAAGGGATAGTGCAGGTTATGTTACAGAACTTCTGGCAGATGGAAAAGTGTTGGAAGGTGAATCATTCAGAATGGGAATGGGGCTTAGTTCAGCAAATTTTACGATCCAGACAATAGGAAATAAAGTTCGATTTCTATGTAAAGGAAAAGGACATGGATTAGGATTTTCACAGTATGGTGGGAATGAGATGGCTAAAAATTCTAAGACAGAGGAAGAAATTCTGGAATATTATTTTCCAGAAATGGAAATAGTGGAGATTGATGCTGTTATGAGCAAGTAGCGGAAGCGGATTGCTATAGGTATCTTTTGCTTAAGTGTATTATTTTCTGGAATTATTATAGGATTAAAAGATATAAATATAAAATTGTTGAATAGATGATAATATTCTGGACACCCTATAGATATGAAGATGAAAATAGAGGTGAATGGAATATGATGAATAACAGAGTTACACGAATTATTGCCAATTCCGTTGGGCTGGCTGCTGTAGCAGCATTGGGAATTACGGTATATCAGTTAGGAACATCTCCAATTAAGGAAGAAGCGCCAAGGGAGCAGACGGAAAGCACAGATCAGGAAGAACAGAAGCAGGATACAGATGAACAGTCTATGGTAGATGTCGGAACGAGCCAGGTTGAATCTGAGAATCATCCACTGTCAGGAGATGAGGAAAATTTAGATAATACAGAGTCGACATCAGCAAATGGAACTACGGATGGGGAAATATATGGGAATACTGTGGATAATAACGATGTAGATGGTACAGCATATGTGGATAACGAAAACTCTGTTGTTGGTGAAAATGACAGTAATGCACAGCAGGGTAAGGGAATATCGTCAATGAATACTGGTGATGGAGCGTCTATTGCATCGGATAGTGAAACTACAGATGTTTCGGCATCTGCAATCAATCTTCCGGAAATTAATTTCTCTGAAGATACATTGATGGAGTGGCCAGTCAATGGAAATATTTTGCTGGATTACAGTATGGACCAGACAACATATTTTCCCACACTTGATCAGTACAAACTAAGTCCGGCGATTGCTGTTGGAGCAGTTGAAGGAGCACCGGTAGTAGCTGCAGTTAATGGCACAGTTTATTCTGTAGAACAGGATGCACAGACTGGCACTACGTTGACAATGGAAATTGGAAATGGATATCAGGCTATTTACGGACAGCTCACAGATTTAACTGTGTCAGAAGGGGATACGGTTAAAAAAGGAACTACTATCGGATATATTGCACAGCCGACAAAATATTATAGTACTGAAGGAACAAACCTTTATTTTGAAATGAAAAAAGATGGAGAACCAATTGATCCGATTGCGTATCTTCCATAATATTAACCGAATCAGGTAAGTCCCCTGCGGAGGTTGCGAAGAGCAATAAGCAGTGGGTGGGGATTTGCTTGTATCAGGAGGGGGACAAGCCCCTCCTGATAAACTGCGAAGCAGTTATTCGGTGTAGAGCCACGTAGCGGAAGCGGATTGCGAATAGCCGATTGACTTGTTTGATTTGTATGTGCAAAAATATAGAGGTATACGGCACAAATTTATTTAATAAGCATGGATTAAGTTTGAAAAGTGCACTATTGAGAACGAAGTGAACGGTGAACAGTAACGCGGACGATTTTCATGGACATATAACGATATTTTGATATTTGCAACAAAAAGTATATCTGTAGTATAATAGAAAAAAATTTGTTGGTTATTGGGGACAGAGAGGACAGTAACCTTTGTCACCGGATAGGGTAAACAAATAATGCGAAAAATACGTGTGAAATAATATTACAAACAGCGTGAAAGAGGAATTTTTGCATGAATATTAATGAAATAGCGAAGATGGCTGGAGTTTCCAGAGCTACAGTGTCCAGATATCTGAATAATGGTTATGTCAGTGAAGAAAAGAAAAAAGTTATCAGCAAAGTTATAGAGGAAACAGGATATCAGCCTTCTTCCCAGGCACAGATGCTGCGTACGAAAAAAACGAAACTGGTAGGTGTGATTTTGCCTAAGATTGATTCTAATACGATCAGCCGGGAGGTTGCCGGAATCAGTGATATACTGACCCAGAAGGGCTATCAGATGATACTGGCAAATACCAATAACAGTGTTGAAGAGGAATTAAAGTATCTCTCTTTGTTTAAAGATAATCAGGTGGATGGAGTGATTTTTATAGCAACGATTCTGACAAAGCAACACAGGGAAATGTTGAAAGAATATAAAGTACCGATTGTCTTGCTGGGGCAGCACCTGGAAGGATATCCGTGTATTTTTCAGGATGACCATAAAGCAGCGATGAGCCTTACCGAACAGATGTTAAAGACCGGAAAGAAGTTCGGATATATTACGGTTACAGATAAAGATGAAGCTGTTGGAAAGATGCGAATCTCCGGAGTAGAAGAAATACTTAAAAAAAATAATATAGGGTTAGATAAATCATGCGTTAAGTGTGGAAACTTTACCCTGGAGTCTGGATATGAAAAGGCAGAAGAACTGTTTACGGAGCATCCGGATATCGATACATTAATATGTGCAACAGATACAATGGCGGTTGGAGCGGTGAACTGGCTGAAGAAGAGCGGATACCATATTCCAGATCAGGTTCAAGTCGCCGGCATGGGTGATAGTTATCTGGGGAAAATAATCGAACCGAAGCTGACAACTGTTCATTTCTTTTATAAGACAAGTGGAATGGAATCTGCAAAAATGTTAGTGGATCTGATGGAGTCAGAGAATATATCGATACATAAAGAGATAAAGATGGGATGCAAAGTGGTAATGAGAGAATCCCATAGAAATATATAGCAGATTAAATATATAGCAGATTATAAGAGTACAAAGAGAGTTAAGAGCTTTCAAAATAGAAGTTCTTAACTCTTTTTATTATTTTATTGTTATTTATACATTGGTATTCTGCAAAAAAATAAAGTCCTGTTGTCTCAGGCAATTTTGGACAAAGTCAATCGGATATTCGTAAGTGAAGCAGGGGATTTATTTGATTCGGTTAAATTATGGTTACGTTACTGGGAACAGAATGAAGAGTAGCGAACCAGGCTATGCGACGGGATGTTACAGACAGAAGATGCTACAGACAGAAGATTTTATAGACGCGATTGCATCTTGGATATAGTGTATAAAAATGAGAGCGAATATTTGTGATATCTTACATATTTACAAATAAAAATAAGATGGATATAATAAAAACAACATATGAGAACGATTCCATAAAGAAAAACATATAGATTTATATATTTGTAAGTGAAAATACAAATGTATAAAAAACAAAGTAGAATCAAATATGGGAACGATTACATAATAAGAGGGAGGATATTATGGATTACAGAAAGACAGCCCAGGAAATATACGACCATATTGGTAAAAAAGAGAATATTATTTCCGCGGCTCATTGTGCCACACGTCTTCGACTGGTTATCGGTGATAATGCGAAGGCTGACAAGGAATATATTGAGAATATTGAAGGTGTTAAAGGCGTTTTCTTTGCCCAGGGACAGATGCAGATCATTCTGGGAACAGGAGTTGTCAATAAGGTATACGATGAATTTATTCAGATTGCCGGAGTTTCTGAGAGCAGTAAGGAAGATCTGAAGAAGGTTGCAGCTTCCAGAGCAAATCCGGTACAGAGACTGATTAAGACTCTTGGTGATATTTTCGTTCCGATCATTCCGGCAATCGTTGCAAGTGGTTTCCTTATGGGAATTATGGAAGCATTGAATTTCATGGTTAACAATGGATTCCTGAATATCGATACCAGTGGTTCGATTTATACGTTTGCACAGCTTTTCAGTAATACGGCATACACATTCCTGCCAATTCTGATTGCATACAGCGGTGCGAAAGTATTTGGCGCGAATCCGTATCTGGGAGCGGTTATCGGTATGATTATGATTCATCCAAACCTGCAGAATGCATGGACAGTTGCAACAGAAGGTGTTCAGGCAACACAGAAAGTATGGTTTGGACTTTACTCTATTGATATGGTTGGGTATCAGGGACATGTTATCCCGGTTATCATTGCGGTGTGGGTACTTGCCCAGATTGAGAAAAGACTTCACAAAGTTGTTCCAGCGATGTTTGACCTGTTTGTTACCCCGCTTGTAAGTGTATTTGTAACAGGATATCTTACATTATCTATTATCGGACCGATTTTTGTAGCTGTTGAGAATGGACTTCTGAATGGTATTCAGTGGCTGATTGCTCTGCCATTCGGTATCGGAAGCTTTATCATGGGTGCGTTTTATGCGCCGACAGTTGTTGCCGGTGTGCATCATATGTACACAATCATTGACCTTGGACAGATTTCCAAGTTTGGAGTTACCTACTGGCTGCCACTTGCGTCAGCAGCAAATATCGCACAAGGTGGAGCTACACTTGCAGTTGCACTCAAAACAAAAGACCAGAAAATCAAATCTATGGCTGTTCCATCTGCATTAAGTGCATGTATGGGAATTACAGAACCGGCGATTTTTGGTGTAAATCTTCGATTCGGAAAACCGTTTGTGATGGGATGTGTTGGTGGCGCAGTTGGCGCGTTGTTTGCATCGGTTACAGGACTGGGCGCTACAGGAACTGGCGTAACCGGTATTTTCGGAATTCTGCTTTGCCTGAATAATCCGGTATCTTATATTCTGATGTTTGTAATTGCTTTTGGTGCGGCTTTTGTGTTGACATGGCTGTTTGGATACAAGGATATGGCAGCCGGAGAAAATAAAACTGTCGAGAAGAATGTGGAAAATATTTCTGCTAAAGGTACAGAAAACATTGAAAGAACAAAAGATATAGAAAGTGTAAAAACCGAGACTGGTGTAACTGAGAATAAAGAGATTTCTAAGATGGAAGAAACAGCTGACAATGTAGAAGATTTTTCACTTTATAGTGCATTAGAAGGAACAGCAATTCCAATGTCCATGGTGAATGACGCTACATTTGCTTCTGAGGTTCTTGGAAAAGGAGTTGCCGTAATTCCTGCTATGGGAAAGGTAGTTGCACCATGTGATGCGACCGTTGAGACTGTTTTTGATACAAAACATGCAGTTGGTTTAAGCACTGAAAGTGGTATGGAACTGCTGATCCATATCGGAATTAATACGGTAGAACTTGGTGGAAAATATTATACAACTCACGTAAAAGATGGTGATCAGGTAAAGAAAGGACAACTTCTTGTGTCCTTTGACATGGATAAAATCAAAGAAGCTGGATATGATGTGACTACTCCACTTATTGTAACCAATTCAGATGATTATAAAGATGTGAAGGTTTTACGTGAAGGCGCAGTAACATCTGCTGATAAAGTATTGGAGATTGTGAAAGCATGAGCACATTAACGAAAGTTCTTGAGAAAAACGTAGCAGAGATTGAAAAGAACGCAGATATGAAAGAAGGCAGATTCCGATTGGGGCATCATCTGATGCCGCCAGTCGGATGGCTGAATGATCCAAATGGGTTATGCTGGTATAAAGGTAAATATCATGTGTTCTTTCAGTATGCGCCATTTGATGTTGAAGGTGGATTAAAATTCTGGGGACATTATACAAGTGTAGATCTGGTAGATTGGAAATATGAAGGAACAGCTCTTTACCCAGATTCTCCGTATGATTGTCATGGAGTTTATTCTGGATCTGCGCTGGTTGAAGATGAAAAGATGCATCTGTTTTTTACAGGGAATGTAAAGATTGATGGTGATTATGATTACATTAATGAAGGAAGGGAAACCAGCACACTTCATGTGGAAAGTGAAGATGGAATCCATTTCGGAGATAAGGAAGAAATCATTTCTTTTGAAAAATATCCGGAAGATTTTACATGTCATATCCGGGATCCTAAAGTCTGGAAAAAAAATAACAGATACTATATGATTCTTGGAGGACGCCTGAAAGAGGATAAAGGTGCTATTTTAGTTTACGGATCAGAAGACATGAAAGACTGGAAGCTTGATCGTGTGATCACCACACCGGAAGCTTTTGGATATATGTGGGAATGCCCGGATTATTTCGAATTGGACGGACAGAAATTTTTATCTGTATCACCTCAGGGACTTAAACGGGAAGAATATCGTTTCCAGAATATTTATCAGTCCGGATATTTCCCGGTAAAAGAAGATGAATCTGTAGATACTGAAGATTTCCGTGAATGGGATATGGGATTTGACTTCTATGCTCCGCAGACCTTTGTGGACGATAAGGGAAGAAGGATTCTGATCGGATGGATGGGAATGCCGGACGCAGAAGAAGAGTATATAAATAAGACTATCGATGAAGGCTGGCAGCACTGCCTTACAGTACCGAGAGAACTGAAAGTACAGGATGGAAAAATTCTTCAGTATCCTGTTAAAGAACTTGAGCGGCTTCGAAAAGAGAAAACGATACTTCATGATGAAAAATCAATCGCGGAGATTCGCGTTGAAGTGAATGAAGGGTTTGACCTGGTACTTGAAGAGATTGCAATAACAGACAGCAGTTTTCAGATCAGCATGGGTGGTCAGATGATATTTAAATATGAAGAGGGAATCGCTGAAATTGGCTTTTCCGGAATTGCAGGTGCGGGAAGAGACAGGCGAAAAGCTAAAATCAGTGAACTCAGGAATATCCGTATTCTCGCGGACACTTCGGCAGCAGAGATTTATCTGAATGATGGAGAGACTGTATTTTCAACCAGATATTATCCTGACCGTGAGGATCTTCAGCTAAAGATCCTTGGTGGTAAATTCAGGGGGAATCTCTGGAATCTTCGGAAAATGATATTCACAAAATAAGAAAATAAACGTATAATAAAGCAGGTGGGAAAGAAAATCCTCAGTCGGTTTCCCTACCTGCTTTTTTGACATATAAATAGTTCTGATATTGTAAATGCAAGTCAGAAAAGGATATGTCCGGATGAGATACGTGCTTTATACCGGCTGTTTATTATAGAAATAAGGATGATTGCAGAGATGCTAATGCAATTGTCCTTTACATAAATTGTAACTGACCAGTCTCCTCACAGGAGATTGCTGAATAGTTACTATAAATCAATAATAAATAAGCAGATGCTAATAACAAGTCTGTGGGAACAAAAGAAATCGAATGTATGGCAATATAGCCGGAGATTTGTAATTTAGATGGAGAGTTCGATGAATTATACTTACATTGTCAAATGTGCAGACGAAACTTTTTATACGGGGTGGACAAACTGTTTGCAGAAACGGCTGAAAGCACATAATGAGGGAAAAAACGGAGCGAAATATACAAAGGCCAAAAGACCGGTGACGCTGGTATATTATGAAGGTTTTTCCACGAAGGAAGAGGCAATGAGACGGGAGTATCAGATTAAGCAGCTTACCAGAAATAAAAAACTGGAATTGATGGATTTCTGACCAGATTGTACAAGGAGGACAAAAAAGATGAAAAGGATGACGAAATGGCTTGCAGTGTGTGTTGCATGTATGGCGTTCAGCGTTCCGGCCATGGCAGCAGAGATGCCTGGAGTTACAGTGACACCGACTCCGGTTGAGACACCGGATATTACACCAATCGAAACACCGACACCAACACAGAAACCACAGGTAAAGAATGGCTGGTATACTTACGCGTCAAAGAACAAAAGATATTATAAAGATGGACAGTATCTGACCGGAATGCGTAAAGTTCAGGGAAAAATCTATTACTTTAGTCCTAAAGGTTTCATGAAAACAGGATGGATAAAGTATAACAATAAGAAATATTATTTCGGCTCAAATGGAGTAAGATACAGTGGTGTCAAAAAAATTGATGGAAAATATTATTATTTCAGTGATAAGGGTGTTCTGAGAACAAAGACTGTCAAAGTTGGAAATACGACATATTACTGTACAGAAAAAGGAATTCTGGAAGCCTGGAAGAAGGGAAGTACTTTTTATTATCCAAGTGGAAAGAAAATGAATTCCACAAGAGCATATGAATATGAAACTTTACAGAGAGCAAAACAGGTTGTCAATGCGATCACAAAACCAAGTATGTCAAAAAGTGAGAAGTTTGAGACTTGCTTTAGATGGGTAATGTATCAGCATTATTATGATACCAGAAGAATTTTCTACAACCAGACTGCATGGCCGGCATTATATGCCAATGACTATCTTATCCTGAGTGGAAAAGGCGGAGACTGCTTCTCTGATGCATGTTCTTTTGCATACCTTGCAAAGGCGCTGGGATATACAAATATTTATGTTTGTGTAGATACAACGGCAACTGATGGAAGCGGACATTGCTGGGCTGAAATCGGCGGCAGAGTATATGATCCATTATTTGCAGAAGCTAAGAGCTACTATGGATACTTTGGTGTAGGATATGGTTCTTATGGATTATATCCGGAGAGACGAGTGGCTGTTTAACCGAATCAAGTAAGTCCCCTGCGGAGGTTGCGAGGAGCAATAAGCAGTGGGTGGGACTATATAAATTTTGAAGAGTTTTAAAATTGAACATATAAAAAGATGCTCTGGCAGATTACATTGTGACTGTTCAGAGCATCTTTTTGAGTTATTCGGTGTAGAGCTACGTAGCGGAAGCGGATTGCGAATATCCGATTTTATGGCAATTCCAGAAAATAAGATACATTGCTTATACTGGTAATGGTGCTACAAAGAAATACATTACAACAAAGTGGCAGGCACTTCCAAGCATAACAAAAATGTGGAAGATTTCGTGAGAACCGAAGTTCTTATGTCTGGAATCAAAGAGTGGAACTTTTAATGCGTAGATCACACCGCCAATAGTATAAATGATTCCGCCAGCCAGAAGCCAGCCAAATCCTGCGCGTGGGAGTGCATGGAAAATAGGAACAAATGCCAGTACACACAGCCATCCCATACCAATATAGAGTACAGAGGATAACCATTTAGGACAAGTGATCCAACAGCCCTTTAAGATGATGCCAAGAATCGCAACGCTCCATACCAGTGCACATAAAATATAGCCAATGTGGTTATGAAGAACAATCAGGCAGACCGGAGTGTAACTTCCTGCAATCATAACGAAAATCATCATGTGATCCATTTTCCGAAGTCGTCTGTTGACTTTTTCCGTAGAGTCTACGGAATGGTAGATAGTACTGGCTGCATAAAGCAGAATCATAGACAGGATAAAAATACTCAGAGCTACGATGTGGATTACGTCATAGGAACGTGCAGCCTTTACGATAAGGGGAATTGCCCCGGCAACAGCGAGAAGCAGAGCGATTCCATGTGTAATAGCACTTCCGGGATCTTTTAATTTGAATTTCATAAAAATCGCCTCCATTTATGTGAGTAAATAAAAACAATAACATGTAGTTTTAAAAACTATATAATAAGTATACGATTACTATAACACAAATATTCAAAAAATCAAGTATATATTTTGGGAATCAAATAAAAAGATTTTGGAGCATGGAAAATAGTTGAAAATGCGTGATAAAGCTCATATAATGAGATTAATTGAAAAAACAATTATTGTGGGATAAGTAAGTGACAAGGGAGGCAGTTCCATGGGGAAAACTATAACGATATGTTTTACAAATAATAAAGGCGGAAGTGGAAAATCTACCACTTGTTCTAATCTTGGAGCAGCAATGGCTCAGGCTGGAAAGAAGGTTCTTCTGATTGATGGAGATATGCAGCTGAATTTGTCACTTGCGTTTTTTTCAGAGGACTGGGTGCTGGAGCATGCAACAGGGGAGAAGAACTTGTATTATGCGATTAAAAAGCAGGAAGACCTAAGTTGTTATGTGGTACATACTCCATATGAGAATCTGGATCTGATTCCGTCTTCTACATTAATGAGTTCTATAGAATATGAACTTTTTACAAAATGGCAGAGAGAATTTATTCTTCGGAAATGTATTCAGAAGATTAAAGAGACAGGAGCTTATGATTACATTTTGATTGATGCACCGCCTACACTTGGAGGCTGGGTTATGAACATTCTATGTGCTTCAGATAAAGTGATTATTCCGGTTGAGGCAAGCCCGTGGGGAATGTTTGGACTTGCAAATATGTTTGAATTCTTAAATGAAGTAAAACAGATATCACCAGAGCTTGAAGTCGCCGGGATAGCGGTGACAAAGGTGGATACGAGAAAGAATTACTATAAGCAGACGATGGAAACATTACATGAATTGGAAGATATCCACGTGTTTGAACAGATAATCAGGGTGGATAGTTCCATAGAGTGGTCCCAGGACAATAGTATTCCTGTTGTAGAGTATAAAAAATCAAGCAGAAGTGCAAAAGAATATACGAAATTAGCGGAGGAGGTAATGAAATTATGTCAGTAGGCAAAGAGAGTATCAGACGTGCAGCAAGTGCAGGTGCAAAAAGGACTACAAAAACGACAGCAAAAACAGCAGATACGGCAGCAGTTAAAACAACTGCCAGGACAACAACCAAAACAGCAGCTAAAACAGCAGCTAAAGCAACTTTTGAGAAGAAAACGGTGAAGAAATCAGTTGTTTCCACACAGGATACCAAAAAGCTGGAAGCAGTATTTGTTACAGAAAATAAAAATGAGACAGTAGAAGGGCCAGTTCGTATTAAAGAGGAACTTCCGGTATATCTTCTCTGAATTAACTTGCCAGAAGAGAGTTAATTTGTTATGCTATACGAAAAACGCAATCGGTTGCGCATATCGACAGGATGTTATTATGATGACAGAAGAAGAGAAGAGAATATATACAATTGATGATATTGCAAGAGAGCTTGGAGTTAGTAAAACAACGGTATCCAGAGCTATTTCGGGAAAGGGACGGATCGGACAGGCAACCAGAGAAAGAGTATTGGCATTTATCAAGGAGCATGACTATCGTCCAAACGTTGTTGCGAGAGGCCTTGCACAGCGAAAAACTTATAATATTGCACTGTTAATGCCGAAAGATTATGTTGCGACAGAGTTCCTGTTTTTTAAAGATTGTATGAATGGAATCTGTGAAGTAGCCTCGGAATATAATTATGATATCATTATTTCTATGATTGACGGAGAAGATATATCGCAGATACAGCGTCTGGAAGCAAATCGCAAGGTGGATGGGATTATAGTGAGCAGGGCGGTGGTAAGCTCTAAGGTACAGAAATATCTGAAAGAGTGCAGAGAACCATTTGTGCTGATCGGTCCGTCAGATGATCCGAATATTCCATTTATAGATAATAAGAATCAGGAGGCAGGAAAAGAACTGACAAGTATTATGCTGATGAAGGGAATGCGTCACCTTGCGCTCCTTGGGGGAAATCAGTCTTACAATGTTACGGTAAGCAGATATCAGGGATTTCTGGATGCACATCATGAATTAGGGATTCCTGTTGATGAGAATCTTATTTTCATGAATGTAGATAATCAGCTGGTTGTATCAGAGGCAGTAAGTAAGTTGTATGCAGCAGGAGCAGACGGTATTGTATGCATGGATGACGTGATCTGCAGTATGTGTATGAGCAGCCTGAGGGAAAAGAAAATACAGGTACCGGCACAAATAAAAGCAGCGAGTATGTATGACAGTAAAAATCTGGAATATCATAATCCACCGGTTACGAGTATTAAGTTTGATGCGGTACGGCTTGGAAAAATGGCTTGTACTAAGCTATTGAAGATTCTTGGAGAGAATCCACAGGAAGAAATAACACCGCTTAATTATCAGGTAGTGCTGAGAGAATCAACACAATAAATAAAGTATATGAGAAATGTAGGGAATCCTTGGAATAAGGGTTCCCTTTTTATATCAATCATAAGAAATTACTCCGTAATATTCCTATGGTATGGCAGGACCGCACTACAGCGGAAAGAAATTATGTCACAGAATCAATTCGTTGCAGGCGGAGAGTCCTGATTGTAGGATTCACGGGCAGTTATTCGATGTAGAGCCACGTAGCGGAAGCGGATGATTTTATCCGATTGACATTATATTGAGGCAGGGGTTGAAAAAACGATTGCGCAGAAAAACGGAAAACGAACAAGATTATTGTGCAATATAGCAAAATATCAGCTGAAAATTAGATAATAATGGCTAATTGACTTTAATAAAATTATGTAATATACTAAAAACATGAACAATCGGTTGCGCAACAAAAAAACAGAGCGTTATGGTTACTGTGCACGCAGTGAATAGTAATATGTTTAAGAAATGATTGCGTACAACCACCAAAAAATCAGGAGGAAGAGAAAATGAGAAAAAATGTAAAAAAGGTAATCGCACCGTTACTGGCAGCAGCTATGGCACTTTCCTGCACAGTATGTGTAAGCGCAGCAGAGGACGAGACAATTAAACTGACTGTATGGGGCGCTGAGGAAGATCAGAATTTATTAAAAGAACTGACAGATAAATTTCAGGAGAAGTATGCAGATCAGAAATTTGATATTCAGATTGGAGTAGAATCTGAGTCTACTGCAAAAGATACAATTCTGACAGACGTAGAGGCAGGTGCAGATGTATATGCATTCGCAGATGATCAGCTTCCGGATCTTGTAAAAGCCGGAGCACTTCTGAAACTTGATGATTATGCAGAGGCGCTGCAGCTTGCAGATACAACACTTGATGATGTAAAAGCTGCAAACGTTGAAGGCTCTATTGATGCAGCAACAATTGATGGCAGCCTGTATGCATTTCCAAGAGCTGCTGACAACGGATATTTTCTTTACTATGATTCATCTGTAATTTCAGAAGAAGCTGCAGCAAGCTGGGACAGCCTTCTTGAAGCAGCTGATAAGGCTGGAAAGAAAGTTGGTATGACACTTGCTTCCGGATGGTACAATGCTTCTTTCTTCTATGGAGCAGGATTTACAACAGGGCTTAACGATGACGGAACAACAACTATGGACTGGAACGGAACAAGTGCTGACGGATATACGGGTGTTGATGTAGTAAAAGGAATGCTTGATATTGCATCCAATCCGGCATTTATGGCGGTTGCTGATGGTGACATTTCCAATCAGCTTGCATCAGGAAATCTTGCAGCATGTGTTTCCGGTACATGGGATGCTATGACAGCACAGGAAGCATTTGGTGATGGATATGCAGCAACAAAACTTCCTACATTTACAGTAGGTGATGCACAGGTTCAGCAGGGATCAGTTGCCGGTTACAAATATGTTGGTGTAAACGGTTATTCTGAGAATTCCGGATGGGCAGTTCTTCTTGCAGAGTACCTTACAAACGAAGAGTCCCAGCAGATGTTTTTTGATCAGAGAGAAAGTGGTCCTTCAAACAAGAATGTGGCAGCATCTGATGCTGTTCAGGAAAATGTAGCTCTTGCAGCACTTGCAGCTCAGTCTGAATATGCACAGGCTCAGAAGGTTGGCGGAAAATACTGGGATCCTGCAAAGACATTCGGAGAACTGATTGCACAGGGAACATTAGCAGCAGATGACGACAATGCAATCCAGGAAGCACTTGATAATCTGGTAGAGGGTGCTACTGCTTCTGTAGAATAATATTACTATCTGACAGCAAATACTAAAAAGATAGCCCATATGCATAATGGCATGTGGGCTGTTTTAAAGATAGACAGTAACCATATGAAATTATGAGGAGGAAAGATATGGCAGCACAGGAAAATAATTCTGCTGTAGCGGCAGTGAGTGGATTCTTTAAAGCTATCGGTGGATTTTTCGCTGACTTTGGTACTGCTGTAGTGAAAGGTGATGCGTTTGTAAAGCTGTCCCTGATCTGGATGGGTGCAGGTTATGCAAAGCGTAAACAGTATGTGAAAGCAGCACTGATGACATTGCTGGAGATTGCAGTGATTGTTTTTTCAGTGAAATTTGCAATGCAGTATGTACCAAAATTCAGTACCCTTGGTACTGTAAAGATGGAAAAAGTCTTTAACATGAAAACAATGAAAAGTGAATTTAATGATTATGATAATTCCTTTACAATCCTGTTGTTTTCATTGTTCAGTTTTGTTGTGTGGTTTGCGGCGGCTGTTGTGTGGTTTAAGAACGTGATCAATGCTTACGCACTTCAGAAAATGGAAGAAGCCGGAAAGCATATCAATACTTTTAAAGAAGATCTCAGATCACTGACAGAAGAGAAGTTTCACATTACGTTACTTACACTTCCGGTGCTCGGAGTTCTTATCTTTACTTTTATTCCAATCCTGCTTTTGATCTTTGTAGCATTTACAAATTATGATCAGCAGCATATGCCGCCTACTGAGTTGTTCTCATGGGTTGGTCTCAGTAACTTTATCAATCTGTTTGGCGGCGGTGGTCTTACATCCACATTCGGATATGCATTTGTGCGGGTTCTGGGATGGACGCTTGTATGGGCTTTCTTTGCAACATTCACAACTTATATCGGCGGTATCCTGCTTTCACTGCTTCTCAACAGCAAAAAAACAAGACTGCCGAAAATGTGGCGTACTTTATTTATTGTAACTATTGCAGTTCCACAGTTTGTGTCACTTCTGCTGGTGCGTAACTTCTTTTCAAATGGCGGTATTGTCAATACAATCTGTCACAGCATTGGATTGACAGGATTCTTAAGAAGCATAGGACTTGTGTCCACAAGCTATATTCCGTTTCTTTCTGCTCCGGGATGGGCACATGTAATGATTATCCTTATTAATATCTGGATCGGTGTTCCGTATCAGATGCTGATCGCAACAGGTGTTCTGATGAACCTTCCTTCTGACCAGCTTGAGAGCGCAAGAGTAGACGGTGCAACAAACTTCCAGATATTCAGAAAGATCACAATGCCATATCTGCTCTTTGTAACAGGACCTGCTCTGATCACAGACTTTGTAAAAAATATTAATAACTTTAATGTTATTTATCTGCTTACACAGGATGTTTATACAACAACGAACCAGGCGATGGCAAGCTCACAGGCAAAAGAGGTTGACCTTCTGGTTACCTGGCTGTTCCGTCTGACTCAGGATTACTACAACTATAAGATGGCATCAGCAATCGGTATTATCGTGTTTATTATCTGTGCAGTATTCACCCTGGTTGCATTTAACAGGATGATCAAGGGAGATAAGGAGGGAACATATCAATAATGAAAAAGATGAAAGATAGTCGTACTTCTTCTATAGTATTACATAATTTATTGATCGCAGTGCTGGCATTTATCTGGCTGGTTCCGATCATCTGGCTGGTATGTACTTCCTTCAGCGCATACTCAGGAATGAATACCAGTACATTTTTTCCGAAGGAATGGAGCATCACTAATTACCTGAAGCTGTTTCATCCGGATTCCGTATCTCAGTTCCCACAGTGGTTTCTGAATACATTTATCATTGCATGCTTTACCTGTGTGATTTCCACCATGTTTGTACTGATGGTTGCTTATGCAACATCTGTTATGAGATTTAAGATGAGAAAACCGCTGATGAATATGGCGGTTATCCTGAATCTGTTTCCTGGTATGCTGGCGATGATCGCGGTATATTTCACACTGAAATCCTTTAACCTGACAAACAGCTATGCTGGTCTGATCATGGTTTACTCTGCATCATCAGGTCTTGGCTATCTGATTGCGAAGGGATTCTTTGATACCGTTCCGAGAGCGCTCTGCGAGGCTGCACGAATTGACGGATGCAGCGAGGCAAGAATTTTCTTCCAGATGGTTCTGCCGATGAGTCGCCCGATCGTTGTTTATACAGTTATCAGCAGTTTCCTGGTACCATGGATGGATTTCGTGTATGCAAAGATGATTCTGAATGCCGGAATTTCTTCCAAATATACAGTTGCCATTGGTCTGTATAAGATGCTGGATAAGAGTCTTATCAACTCTTACTTCACTCAGTTCTGTGCAGGTGGTGTACTGGTATCCGTACCGATTTCTATTCTGTTTATGATCATGCAGAAATTCTATGTGGAAGGAATTACAGGCGGTGCTGTAAAAGGTTGATATTATGAATATGACAACGGGAAGAAGAGGAATCGTCTGGAAAACTCCGGACATTACAGCTGATGAGCTGAAGATGTTTGCATGTATTGTCATGCTGATCCAGACTGTTGGAATTGCTGTTATTGAGAAAGGCCTGATCCATTTAGACCAGTACACGCAGGAAAGTCTGAACCAGGCGATGTCCCAGGATTCCCGTTTAATGACACTTGCGGGAATCGGGTCCATCATGCAGCTTATTGGCGGGATGGCGATTCCCGTATTTGCGTTTTTGCTGGTAGAGGGATTTCGAAATACATCAGATTATAAGAAATATCTGATCACGATGGTAATTACTGCTCTGGTCAGTGAGATTCCGTATGATCTGGCAATTCGTGGAAAAATATGGGATTTTTCCAGCCAGAATGCAATGATCACGATGTGTATCTGTCTGGTTATGCTGAAATGCTTAGATCTGTTTAAAGAAACTTCCGGATTTACAGGTGGTATGTTAAAGGTACTGATCCTGATCGCAGCTATTGTCTGGGTGAGCATTTTCCGGGCAGAGTATGGACTTTGTATGGTGCTGCTTGTGTTTGTGTTCTATGTGTTTGAGTCAAAAAATGTGCTGAAAACAGTGCTGGGCTGTATTATAAGTCTGATGTATGTGACCGGACCGATTGCATTCTATGGAATCTGGTGCTACACTGGAGAAAGAAAAGATCGTATCAATAAATATGTCTATTATGCTTTTTATCCTTTGCATTTGCTGGTGCTTGGAGTAATTGCAAACTATATCCTGTAAGAAGAATGAAATCAAATCCCGTCTGCTTTGACTGAGAAAAGTAATACGCAGCGAGAAGAGAGTGTTTTGAAATCGGATAGAGTATTAAATATGGTAATGAAAAAGAAAACAACTGAGAATAGAGAATTAAAAGGAGAACAGGTATGGATTTTAGAACCGACAAGCTGCTTCATGGTGGCGACTACAATCCTGAACAGTGGTTAAAAAGACCGGATATTCTGGCAAAGGATATTGATATGTTAGAGGAGTCCGGATGCAATGTGGTAAGCCTTGGAATTTTTTCCTGGTCCACACTGGAACCGGAAGAAGGCGTATTTAACTTCGGATGGCTGCAGGAAATTATTGATAAGCTTTACAAAAGAGGAATCTCAACAATTCTTGCAACACCTTCAGGTGCAAGACCGAAATGGATGGCTGATAAATATCCGGAAGTGCTTCGTGTAGATGAAACACGTCACAGAGCACTGTTTGGATTCAGACATAATCATTGCTATACTTCTCCTGTTTACAGAGAGAAGGTACATATCATCAATAAGAAGCTGGCGCAGGAAGTTGCCACACATCCGGGTGTTATCCTGTGGCATATTTCAAATGAGTATGGCGGAGAATGCCATTGTCCTCTTTGCCAGGAAGCATTTCGTAACTGGCTGAAAGAGAAATATCAGACGATTGAAAACCTGAATGATCAGTGGTGCACAACATTCTGGAGTCATACTTACAACAGTTTTGATCAGATTGAAAGTCCTTCTAAAATTGGTGAGACACAGCTTCATGCATTGAACCTGGACTGGAAACGTTTTGTTACTCATCAGACAGCAGACTTCATTCATCATGAGATTGCCGCGCTGAGAGAGGGTGGAAGCACACTTCCGACAACCGCAAATCTGATGCATTATTTCGGAGGTCTGGATTACTTTAAAATTGCAAAAGAAATTGATGTGATTTCCTGGGATACTTACCCGACATGGCATAAAGAAGCAGTGATCGATACGGCTTATGATAACGGAATGTGCCATGATCTGATGCGCTCTCTGAAAGGCAAACCATTCTTCCAGATGGAGTCCTGCCCGACTTCTACAAACTGGCAGAGCGTTAGCAAGTTAAAGAAACCTGGAATGCTTTTTGCACAGTCTATGCAGGCAATCGCACATGGTGGAGAGGGTGCTCTTTATTTCCAGATCCGTCAGAGCAGAGGCGCTTCTGAGAAGTTCCATGGCGCGGTGATCGATCATTACGGTGGAAATGATACGAGAGTATTTAAAGAGGTTTCCAGAGTCGGAGCAACTTTAAAAGAGTTAAAGGAACTGGCGGGAACGACAATGAGCAGTCCGGTGGCCATGATTTATGACTGGGACAGCCAGTGGGCAATGGAAGACAGCCAGGGCCCGAGAAATAAAGGTCTGCATTATCTGGAAGCAATGCTGAAATTCTACAGAGGTTTCCGTAAGCAGGGCGTGAATGTAGATGTGATCGATATGACTTGTAATCTGGACAATTATAAAGTGCTGGCGCTGCCAATGGTTTATATGTTCAAAGAAGGTTTCGCAGAAAAAGTTCGTGCATTTGTGGAGAACGGCGGTGTTCTGGTGACAAGTTACTGGTCAGGAATCGCAGATGATACTGACAGATGTTATCTGGAAGGAACTCCGCATGGACTGATGGATGTGCTGGGAATCAGAAGTACAGAGATTGATGGTCTTTATGACTGGGAAGAGAATTCTTTCGTTCCTGTACCGGGTAATGAACTTGGAATGGATAAGACTTATACTTGCAAGTATCTGTGTGACCTTGTAGAACTTCGCGGGGCACGCACTTTAATGACTTATGGAAGTGATTTCTATGAAGGATATTCCTGCCTGACTGTCAATGAATATGGCGAAGGCAAGGCATGGTATGTGGCAGCAGATGCAGATAAGGAATTCTATGGAGATTTCCTTGAGAAAGTATTAAAAGACAGTGGCGTTTCCTGTGGAATCAAAGAAGAGATTCCGGATGCACTGGAGATTACAGTGAGAGAGAATGGAAATGCGAAATATTATATTTACCAGAACTTCGGAACAGAGGCTGTCAGCATTCCTGCACCGGAAGGAGAGGTAAGCTGGATCTATGGCAACGGAAACGATAAACTTGAAGTTTATGGTCTTGCAGTTGCAAAGGTTATCGTGTAAAATAAATAGCGATGGATGAGGAAATCCCTTCACTTTGAGCAGAGATTGAGGCTGCCTGGTGGAGGGGTTCTTTTTATAGAGAGGTACATAAAATATGATTTCAAAGACGCTGATGAGAAATATGTCGGGAAACGCTTCTTAATTGAATTAAAGGTAAAAAAGTTTATCTGTGCTGCGCTTACAGAACAGTAATGAATATGAAAAATACAGTTTTCAGTGTGAGATTATTGATGAGGCACAGTTTATTAAGAATGCCAATACACAGGCTGCTAAAGCAGTAAAAGAGATTCAGACAGGATTCAGACTGGCGTTGACAGGAACACCGGTGGAAAATCGTCTCAGTGAATTATGGAGTATTTTTGATTATCTGATGCCAGGTTTTCTTTACAGCTATAAGAAATTCCGGGAAGAGGTTGAGATTCCGGTAGTTCAGAATTCTGATGAAGATGCGATGAAGCGTTTGCAGAAAATGATACGTCCATTTGTACTTCGAAGATTAAAGAAAGAGGTTCTGACCGACCTTCCGGACAAACTGGAAGAGAACATGTTTGCCCAGCTGACAGGAGAGCAGCAGAAACTTTATGATGCTCATGTAAAACGAATGATGCTGATGCTTGATAAACAGTCTGAAGAAGAGTTTAAATCATCTAAAATTACAATTCTGGCGGAACTTACCAGATTGAGACAGATTTGTTGTGATCCGTCATTAGTCTTTGAGGATTATAAAGGTGATTCTGCAAAAAAAGAGATGTGCCTGAATATGATTCGTAATGCGGTAGAAGGTGGCCACAAAATCCTGCTGTTTTCTCAGTTTACGACAATGATGGATCATCTTGCGAAACGACTTGAAGAGGAGAAAATCAGCTACTATATGCTGACCGGCTCTGTAAGTAAGGAAAAGCGCGCACAGATGGTGGAGAGTTTTAATAAGGATGATACGCAGGTGTTCTGCATTTCTCTGAAAGCCGGAGGAACGGGATTGAATCTGACGGCGGCAGCCTGACAAGAGAGGAATTAGTAGAACTGCTTACTGGAAAATAATAAAAGAAAAATAACGATTTTTGGTAAATATGGAAATGTATATTCTGCCTGTTTTTCCACATAATAACCATACAGCACATGATGTAAAAATTCTTGCAGACAGAATCGTAAAAATATAATGTTTAAGATATATTTAGACGAAGTGTTGCAGGGAGTGTAAAAAATCTGAAGACTAATATTATAGCCTTCAGAACAGGAAAAACAGGAGGAAGAAAAGTGCATGAAAGCTACAGGAATCGTTCGGCGTATTGATGACCTTGGCAGAGTTGTAATTCCTAAGGAAATCAGAAGAACTTTGCGGATAAAAGAAGGAACACCTTTGGAGATTTTTACGGATCGGGAGGGAGAAATTATTCTTAAAAAATATTCACCGATCGGAGAGTTAAATATTTTTGCAAAAGAATATGCAGAGGCCTTGGCTCAGTCCAGTGGGATGGTGGCGTGTATTACTGACCATGACCAGGTAGTTGCGGCAGCAGGACAGGGAAGTAGAGAATATGTGGGAAAGCCAATCAGTAAGGCTCTTGAGGAAACGATTTCTGAGAGAGGCTCGGTGTTTGCAAATGGGAATGACAGAAGCCGAATTCCGGTTACACAGGAACAGAGAGAACCATTATATTCACAGATTATGCAGCCAATTATCAGTGCAGGAGATGCAGTGGGTTCAGTGCTTCTGCTTGGAAAGAATGAGAGAGATGTGATGGGAGAGTCGGAGAAGATGCTGATAAAGACGGCAACCGGTTTTCTTGGAAGGCAGATGGAGCAATAATAATTTATAATAAATTAAGAGAATCTTCAGAAACCAGTAGTGGCAACTGAGGATTCTTTTTTGTATAATAAAAAACGATGAAAAGGAGGAGCTATACATGATAGCAATTTATTTAGCACCGCTGTATTTGTTGGTGTGTGCTTATATTCTGTTTAGAAGTATACATTGGATTCAGGTATTGCATGCTGTTTTTCAGAATGTGTGGGTGTGCAGAGGAATCGGTCTTGTTTATCTTTTTGTTGTGTTCAGCATTCTGATTGCATTTATGGCGCCGGATTCTGGTTTTCGGAGATTTATGAAACTTCTGAGTAATTATTGGCTTGGTGTTCTGGTGTATGCAATTATGACATTGGGAATCGCTGATGGCGTGAGATTGATCATTAAATATCCACTGAAGAATATCAATTTTCCGGGAAGAGAGATTCTTTTCAGCAATGTGGGAACTGCGGTCATTGGTACGGTATGTGCGGTGATTATTTCAGTAATAAGCATTTATGGAGTAATCAATGCCGGAAATATACAGACCACGAAGTACGAGATTTCCATTGACAAGAAAGCGGGGAAATTAAAGTCGCTAAATGTGGTACTGATTGCGGATCTTCATCTGGGATATAATATTGGATGTCGTCAGATGGAGCAGATGGCAGAGAAAATTAATGCTCAGAATCCAGATCTGGTTGTAGTTGCAGGAGATATTTTTGACAATGAATATGAGGCATTGGATAATCCGGACAGGCTGGCAGAAATTTTGAGGGGAATCCATTCAAAGTATGGTGTGTATGCCTGTTATGGAAATCATGACATTCAGGAAAAGATTCTTGCCGGATTTACTTTTGGTGGCAGGGCAAAGAAGCAGAGTAGTGTGGAGATGGATGAGTTTCTGGAGAAAGCCGGATTTACGTTGCTTAGAGATGAGTATGTATTAATTGATAATGCGTTTTATCTGTATGGACGACCGGATTATGAAAGACCAGGCCGGGGAATTGAGGAGCGAAAGACTGCGCAGGAAATTACTGATAATATGGATTTATCATTGCCAGTGCTGGTGATTGACCATGAGCCGAGAGAACTTCAGGAACTGGCTGATGCCGGTGTGGATGCGGATTTGTGTGGTCATACTCATGATGGACAGTTATTTCCGGGAAATATCACGATTAAATTCTTATGGGAGAATGCGTGCGGGTATCTGAAAAAGGATAACATGCACAATATTGTGACATCCGGTGTGGGGCTTTTCGGACCAAACATGCGTGTTGGTACGAAAAGCGAAATCTGTGATATTGTGATGCATTTTAATTCGTAATCTGTGAGAGTACGAAGCTGTTACAATCTTATTATAGAAATGTCTGATGAAGCTAAACAGATAAATATTATAGGTAGTAGCATTGAAAAAATAGAAAAGTACAAATTATGGGACTGTTGTTTCAGGATTTTGTAGAGGTGCCCCGAAGGTAGTGTAGTATTCTTCAAGAGTGAGTCCTGTCAGTGCAAGACAACTGGCAAGTGGACGGGTTACATATCGGATATGCCATGGCTCCCAGGGAATGCCGGTGACGGATTCTTTATTTGCAGGGTAGCGAATAATAAAACCGTATAGAGATGCATTTCTGACAAGCCATTTACCTTCAGGAGTTTCGGCAAATTCTGTAATTAATTCATGATTAACAGCAGGACAGGAAACATCCAGTGCAAGTCCGCTCTGATGCTCACTGGTGCCGGGTAATGCAACATAAGGATTAACAGGAGCAGGAGATATCTGTTGGTATGGAGTGGAGCTGGCAGGATTTGAGTGTCCGATACATAGCTGTTGCTGGCGCTTGTAGGAGCGATATCCGGAGATTCCGGTAAGAATCAGAGATTCTCTTTGTGCTGCCTGTATCAGCATAAGGGCTGCATGTGCGGTGCGGATTTCCAGCAGACGTTTCGGATCACCGCAGGGTGCGTCAAATGGAATTCCGATGTCGGTCAGATTTTCAGGAACATAGTCTGGTGGCAGAGGATGGTCTTTGTTGATCAGACGGGTATACAGATTCATAAGAAAAGCCCCCTTTCCCTTTTATGTTTATGAGGGAAGGGGGACTTTTATGTGGATTAAATTAAACGAATCAAGTAAGAATTCTGTTTTAATTAAAAATATCTACCTGACATGAAGCAGGGAAGTGCTATTATATTTTCAATTTCGATTATAAATAGCTAATAGTTATAGTGATCAGTCAAGAGACTTTTCACTCATTTCTTCAAGAAGATCTTTTTTCAGATCCCATAGTTTCTGGGAAAGGTCTACATAAACTTTCTGTGGATTTACGAAACGTCTGGATTCATCCCAGAGAGTGCCCTGCTCTTTCTGGCAGTAGTCACGAAGTTCCATAACGGATGGAGATTCGTAAACACGTTTTCCAGCTTTGATAACCGGAACGAGAAGCTCGCGGATTTCATATGTTCCACCGAGGACTTTGGTCTTTTTCCATGTGTCGATTGGATCAAAGAGAACCATGTTTTCTTCTTCATTTAATTTCTCATCAGCAAGGCAGATAAGGTCAGCTTTGATCTTGCCTGTTGTCTTGCTGTAGAGACGATATACAGTCTTATTTCCAGGATTGGTAACTTTCTCTGTATTCTCAGAAAGCTTGATCTTAGGCGTAAATTCTGTGCTGTCAGCATCTTTAACAGCAGCGAGTTTGTAGACACCGCCGAAAGCAGGATTATCGTTGGAGGTGATCAGTCTTGTACCAACACCCCAGGAATTAATTTTGGCATCCTGAGCTTTCAGGCTGTCGATGAGGTATTCGTCCAGGTCACTGGAAGCGGAAATGATCGCATCATCAAATCCGGCAGCAGCAAGCATCTTGTATGCTTCCTTGGAAAGATAAGCAAGGTCACCACTGTCGATACGGATGCCGTATTGTGTAAGCGGGATACCTTCTTCGCGCATTTCTTCGAATACGCGGATGGCATTCGGAACACCGGATTTCAGAACATCGTAGGTATCAACCAGTAAAGTGCAGGCATTCGGATAAAGTTTTGCATAGGTTTTGAATGCGGTATACTCATCCGGGAAGCTCATGATCCAGCTGTGTGCATGAGTTCCAAGTACCGGCACATCGAACATTTTACCGGTGAGTACACAGGAAGTACCGGCACATCCGCCAATCACTGCAGCGCGGGCACCGAAAATACCGGCATCAGGTCCCTGGGCGCGGCGAAGACCGAATTCCATGATCGCGTCACCTTTTGCTGCGTAGCATACACGAGCTGCTTTGGTAGCGATAAGGCTCTGGTGGTTAATGATGTTGAGGATTGCTGTTTCTACAAGCTGGGCTTCCATGATAGGTGCAACAACTTTTACAAGCGGCTCTCTTGGGAATACAACAGTTCCTTCCGGGATTGCATAGATATCACCGGTGAACTGGAAGTTGCTTAAGTATTCAAGGAAGTCCTCTTCAAAAATATCCAGACCTCTCAGATATTCAATATCTTCGGTTGTGAAGTGAAGATTCTCAATATATTCAATCATCTGTTCCAGACCTGCTGTGATCGCAAAGGCACCGCCGCACGGATTGGTACGGTAGAACATATCAAAAATAACAGTCTGGTTCGTCGGGTTCTTAAAATAGCCCTGCATCATAGTTAACTCATAGAGGTCTGTGAGCAGAGTAAGATTATTAGCTCTCATGATAAATCTCCTTTTTGGTTAATAATATCTCATTATCTGGAGAAAATTATTATTAAAATTTCCTGTTAAAAGTATTTCCTGCTGTTTCTTTTGACAGCGGAAAAAATGAATTACTGTTTATAAGCTGCTATTTTATCAGTTAAATGTGAAAGAAATGGATATAAACAGTAATGAGTTGTTATTGATTATATCATAATTTCACGCTGAGTACATAAAAAAGTCCCTGAAAAAGGCGCTATTTTCACGTTTTTGAAGAAAAATAAAAAAAATTAAAAAAAATTCAAAAAAGGGGTTGCATTTTCTGGAAGACTATTATATAATACCAATTGTCGCGAACGAAGTAGCGAAAACAAAATAAAGGGCTATCGCCAAACGGTAAGGCAACGGACTCTGACTCCGTCAGTTCAAGGTTCGAATCCTTGTAGCCCTGCTAAATGAGACATCTCGGTATGAGGTGTCTTTTTTTTATGGCTTGAAGTATATGAGTGTTTTGTGTGGGCCTTTTTCCTTTTTTATTGAAAAATTTTGTAACCTATGTATAATTTTTTCGACTTATATGATAAGAAGATGATATCCTGCAGGAATAATCATATCTTATTGAAACAATAAAAGGAGAAATGCGGTGGAGGATATAAAAATTATCGAGTTGTTTTTTAACAGAGATGAAACGGCAATTCAGGAGTTAAGCAATAAGTATTCGGGTTATTGTTATAAAATTGTATGGAATCTTTTGAATAATCATGAGGATGTGGAAGAATGTTTAAATGATACATGGCTTGCTGCATGGGAATATATACCACCCAGGAGGCCATCTGTATTATCTGCATATGTTGGAAAAATTGCACGAGGATTTGCAATTGATTGTTTTCGTAAAAAGCAGGCTGCGAAGCGCATGGATGGGCATGTTGTTGATGTTTGTGGTGAAATGGATGAATTAAGCTTTTCTTATGTAGTGGATGAAAAAATCGCGGAAAAAGAACTGATAAAAATCATAGAAAATTTTCTGAGAAAACTGTCAGATTCAGACAGGGATATTTTTATCAGGCGTTATTGGTATCTGGATTCCATAAAGGATATTGCGAAAAGACATGGCGTATCCCAAGGGTGTATCAAAACAAATTTATGCCGTAATCGAAAAAAACTATATCGTATTTTGAAACGTGAGGTGTTGATATGAAAAAATACTTAGACTTTTCACAAGAGTTTGGAAAGATTGACGAAGAACTGATAGCAGAAGCAGGAAAACCATGGACAATAAAGAGAGGCGATGTTTTCAGGCTGTACAGGCGAAAAATTGGTCAGGCAGCGGCAATCCTTTTGGCTTTTATCACAGTGGCTGGTAATTCGCATGTTCAGGCGGCAGTTAAAGAATTTACTACAAAAATAGGAGAGCTGATGGGATTTTCCAAAGATTTGTCTGCCTATACAGAAGTGATAAATCAGGTACAGACAAAGAATGGGATATCATTAACAATCAACGAGGTAATTTTGGATAATTATAGTTTGATCGTATCAGTAAAACCGGACTATGAAGAAAAAAAGGAAGACTCTCTATATTTATGGATTGATGATGAAAAAACATTGATTAATGGTAAGCGATATCAGAGTTTTAGCAGCACGACAGGGCTAATGGATTTGGACTCTTATACAAAATATGAGATGGATACAGAAATGGTTCTGATGCAGGAGTATGATGGTGTGGAACTGCCAGCTGGAGAAACAGAGATACATCTTGTTTTGGATGTGGGAAGTAGCGCGCCAATTTCTGAGAAAAATCGTTCTGAGAATATTACGGAGTTTGTTTATGACTTTACTATTACAGCAGAGCAATTAAAAGAGCAGACGATACGAAAGAAAATGAATATGGAAATTTCAGGTGGAGACGGATGTAATCTGATTTTAAAGGAACTTGCGATGAACGATTTACATTCCAGGATTACGGCACTTGGGGTGACTCCGGATGATAAATGGCTTAATGAATATGAATTGAAACTGAAAGGCACAGACAGTTTTGGCAATCCAGTGAGTTTTGAAGGTGCAGGATTTGGACCGGAAAATGAATTGAGGTTCGAAACCAGTGTTTTTGGTGATTATGAAGAAGGCGATGTAGTTGATGCGGATAACTTCCAGATGTCGCTGCCAGACAAAAACTGTCAATATCTCGATTTACAATTGTATCAGAGAAAAATCCGGTGGGATTTACAATCAGCAGAACAATTGGATGATGAATATTATGTACAGGAAAAAACTGATTCTGACGAGATATATTCAAAAGAAAATAATTATGGATGGGAACCAGTTGGGGAGAAGTTTCGAATCCAAATAGATGAAGATTTGGATATTGCTGATAAAATTATTGGTGGTGCTGATGAACCAACATATATAGATCTTAAATAAATATCAGAAGATAATTAGTTGAATCCTTTTTTAAGAGTAAATCATCCTAATAGTAAGTATTAAAAAATTATAGAAAACAGGAGGGGGACAAGCCCCTCCTGATAAACTGCGGAGCAGTTATTCGGTGTAGAGCCACGTAGCGAAAGCGGATTGCGAATATCCGATTGAATCTTAAATATGTTGTACCGGAGGAATCTATCAAGTGTGCTATAATTCAAGGCTATCTATTTTTTTCTGTGTTTCAGAAGAGACATGAGGATATACCTCTTTTAGATAATATTGGATATCGTAGTGATCCGGATACTGATAGGTAAAGTCTCCCACTTCTTTTATTTTTTCTGCAAGGTCTATTAGCTTAAGTGCGAAAGTTTCATAGTCTTCCAGACGGGTATAACAGAGGCAGTAAAACTGGAAGAGTACGTACTCGGAACTTCCGTTAGCCTTCTGTTCATCGCATAGTTTCAGAGCGTCTTCGTAATTCTCTTCTTTTATTAAAGCAGAAATAGAAGAAAACTTTGCAGCAGATTGCTGGCAGGCATTCATGCAGGTTTCGTATTTATCCTTTTCAGCAGAAGAAAGCTCCATATTTCCTATTTCAACCATACGTGTATAAAGAGGAGAAGCGTCCAGAATACTTTGCGTTCCCATGACATCAGTAATAAATGTGATTATCACATCGGCGGCCTCATCGTAATTTCCCTCCGCCTCATAAAGGGAAGAATAGGTCAGAGCACCTGCAAAAGTATCCGATGGTGTATTGGTGCTTTCCAGGATGTCTCGTGCTTTTTGCAAATCTCCGTTGTCAATAGCTTCCTGAGCCTGAGTGCAAGGTGTTTCAAAGTTAGGCTCGGGTGTGGAATGCAATGAGCTAAGCAGAAGAACTACGGTGATCAAAAGTATGATACAGGCAAGTATATTGGACAATATAAATGAAAACCTGTATGTGTAGGTATGGTGATTCATGCGACTGCACTGTTCCAGAATCTGCGAGGTATATTCACCGGGAATCTGGTTTCGTAATTCCTGAAGTTGATGCGGCGAGGTAATATTTTGTTTTTTCAGATATTCGAGATTCTGCTGCTTATGCGCGATTTTCAGTAGTTTTTCGTTCATATGATTTCCTCATTGTCAGGATAATAATTAAAGGTAATATAATTGTTCAGTGTTAAAGATAATACTGGAAAAATTAATGGAATAATGAAGCAAGAAGTAATATTAAAAACCCGCAAAGAGCCGAAATAATTGTAGCCTTCAGTGGCGTTGCAGTACGAAGTCCCGGGATATGGCTGAGGGGTAAATTCTTCGGTGGTGCGGTTGATGCAAGTAGTTTTTCCAGATCACGCCTCAAGGCAGAGAGTTTTTTGTATCTCTTTAGAGTAATCGGCAGTACATTTAAAAATAATCCTGCGGATTTTTTTGCTGCATTTTCTGCGGAGAGCTTCGGGAGAAATCTGTTTTGGGGATTTTCCCGCGATCATAAATGCGAGGACACATCCAAGGGAATAAATGTCTACTCTGTCGGTTGGATTTTTGAAATCCAGGATCTCCGGTGCTGCGTAAGGGTTGGTTCCGGCAATTACTGTGACCATATGATTTTCATTTTTAAAACGGCTTGTGATGTCGAAATCTATCATCTTGCAGCAGATTTTCTGATGAAGTCCGCAGATATGTCTGTATGGATCGGTAAGCATAGAGAGGCGGTCGGTGAGCAGAATATTCTGAGGTGCAACATCGCCATGCACAAAAGAAAGAGAAGCAATACTTTCCAGTCCAATGCAGAGCTGAATAAGGAAAATAAGAGCTTCTGTTTCAGATAAACAGCCATATTCATTTATGTAATCTTCCAGGGACAGACTTCTCTTTTCGGCAAGCCTCCTTGAGGAATATTTTAGGCATACAGGTTTGCGGATAAATTCATTAATGGAGATAAATTGATTGTCGGCGGATACGACTCCGAAAACTGCTTCTGTATATGGATTCCATACGGTACTTAATTTTTCATATATTGCTGCCTGCTCCGGAGAAATTTCCTTAAGGATTATGGATGTTCTGTCGGCTGCAAGTGACGCGTATTCAGGTTGAAGTTCGGCAGTGTAGATGCTGTAAAAATTTCCATCTTTCTTCTGCTTTGGTGCAGAAAGTTCATCCAGAAAATCAAGATCAATATATTCCTGCAATGTTTTTTGCATAGTTTGTGAGAGTGCCATGATAAGAAAAGTTATCCTCCAAAGTGTTTGATCAAATCGCCAGGCAGATGTTTTTCGTCCGTCTGACTTTTAAGTATAGTATATGGCATGCTCTGGAATTTTGCAAAGAAAATGGCATGTTAATTAAGGGGAGTTAAGTCTTTGGCGAGTAGAATCTCATTGATGTCGTAAAGACTTTTTCTCTGGCGTATTCCACACATGATTTCGAAGTCCCGCTCGTTTTTCGGATAAAAATCTGCCTGGATCAGGCGTTTAAGAATATTTCTGGATTCCTGAAGGCTTAATTTCAGCATAATACAGACAATGATAAGTTTGTCGCGGCTGAGATTCTTATTTCCCTTTAAGAAATCATGAAGATGGGAAGGGTAGATGTTGCACATGCCTGCAAATTTATTGATGCTGGCAGGAATCGCAGCAATACGGTTGTAGAGTTCCAACAGGATTTCCTCCTGTTCAACAAAATGAATGTTTTCCCGGTTTACAGTTCCTCTTTTTTCTATTTCCTGAAAAAGGATGTCAGTGCTTAATTTTTCATTTCCTGATTTTTCTGTCATGATTGTTATTCACCTCGGATTTATAGTGTAAAAACGGGATAAGTTCCCCGTTTAGTTGTGATATTAGTGTGTTTCGCAAAGTGCTTCGTAAAAATATCGTCTGCGAATAATAATCAGTATAGTACCAAGTTGGCAGGAGCGCAAAGTAAATGTAGAAATATGGGGAAAACATACACTGGCAGTGAATAAAACATAGAACAGGCAGGGGTATAATTATATGAAAAAGAAACGTTGGGAGGAAAAAAATGTCGATAGTTTTATGTATTTTGATATTGGTAATGGGCGTGATCGTTCATAAGATTTATGCCAGCTGTGTTACTGTGATTCATTTTGGTTTTCAGAGTGTTTTTACGGAGTGGTTCTGGTGTATTATGGCGGGAGCTATTATTGTAGCACTCGCTGGAAAAGCATTGGGCTTGCTGTAAATACAAAAGAGCTGAAAGAACGATTCAGAAAGTCTGTTGACAGTAAGAATAGAACTGTTATGAGAGACGTAAGGGAAGGCAGGAAAAAGCTATGAAATGTAAAAAGTGCGGAACCGAATTTGACGGAAAGTTTTGTCCGAATTGCGGAGAACCATTAGAGAAGCCGAAGAAGAAAAAGAAGAAAGTCTTATCGAAAGTTATTATTGCGTTGGTAATTATGGCAGCAATTGGAATTGTTGCAGGAGAGAGTGATGACAGTGGCTCCGGAAGTGTAACGAGTACGAATGTGACACAGAATACCTCAGATGCAGCGAGTGTGGAAAGTGATACGGAATCATCAAAGGTGAGATTGTATCAGCTGCTTGGACAGGAATCTGAAGGTGACAGGGGTTACAATATGAGTCAGAAATCAATTGATTTTATCAATGAGCATGAAGATTTGTTCCCTGCTTCAGGAGTAGATACATTGACTCCGTATATAAACAGTGAGATCGGTTACAAAAACATTTCAAAAAGCCCGGATAAGTATGGAGATCAGGTTATGGTAATTGATTATGCCGGAGTATTGCAGATAAGTGAACAAGATGCAGGAGATGAGACACTTACAATATTACAGGCATATGATGATGAGGGCGAGAATTATATGGTATATTATTTTGGAGAATTACCGAATGTGCTGGATGATGATACTGTAAAGATTTACGGAATACCTCTGGGAACTACAAGTTTTGATAACATCAGTGGTGGAACTACACTTGCTGTTGTACTTGGCGGATGTTATGTAGAAAAAATACAGGAATAAGAAGACGTTGGTCAGGAATAGGAATATTTCTTAAAACGATAAGTTGATTAAATATAGTAATATATGATATTGAAAAAAGGCTGCAGATTTACGAAGTTATATTCGTTAAAACTGTAGCCTTTTTGATAAGTGTATAGCCTCTTTAGCTTGTGTGTCTGTCTAAATCCTAAAGTACTTAGAATATTGTAAGAAAACCTTACAATGCAGAATATCCGTAACTGCTGACAATAGCGTCAATTTTTTGCTTCTTCTGGCACATTGGGCAGTTGTTGGAAGGATAGGAATGATAATCTGGTACATCCTTGGCATTGAAAATGGAGTGTACAGGGAGAGAAGCGACACTGTCAACTCTGCTGAAAATGGCAGCAACGCCTCTTATGATACCGCCATAATACAGGATGCTTTCAATTGATTTTGATAAAGTGGAACCGGTAGTAATAGAACCATTCAGAATCAGGATATTTTTACCTTTGATCATTGGCTGATAATTATCGCGGAAAATAACCTGTCCGGAATTTCCTAATTCAGGTGTGATTACATAAATTGTCTGGTGAGCATTCAGAGAGAAGATGCCGGCTTTCGTCAGTTCTTCTGAAAGATACGCGCCAATTACTTCCAATCCATCCATACAGATGATGGTGTCAATCGGGGTAGAAACTTCATAATTGGAAGCCAGTTCATGTGCGATATTTTGTGCTTCTGCAGTTCTTGACTTCATGGTTGTAAGGTCAAGATAGTGCGTGATATGGGACTGGGATGTTACAAAATGTCCTGGAATTACTTTGAGCTGAATACGACTGTCACTGCGGGCATAAATTTTTGTCATGTTTTCCTGATTCATAAAAATACCTCCCATTCATTTTTAATCTTTTCATATTGTACCATTGTACAGCGAAAAAATAAATAAAATTGTGCAAAATTAATAAAAAACAAGTAGCTGTTACAATGGTTTTGTGGAATTGAGATGAAGGGAATGGTATAATAAAATTCTCCGGGCAGAATTGCCCTGCGGTGGAGGGAAAATTATCCAGAGTAAATACGAAGTGGAGGAAAATGTTAATATGAAATACGATTTTACATCAATCATAGACAGACACAATATGGATGCGATTGCAGTAGATGGATTAGGAACAAGCGCAATGAGTCCCGCGAAGCCAAAAGAGGGATTTGACATCATTCCAATGTGGGTGGCGGATATGAATTTTCCAACGGTACCGACAATTCCGGAGGCAATCATTGAGCGTGCAAAACATCCGGCATATGGATATTTTTCACCGAGAGAGGAATATTTCCAGTCTATTATTGACTGGCAGACGAAGCGAAATGGTGTGACAGGACTGGAGAAAGACCATATTGGTTATGAAAATGGTGTGCTCGGATGTGTGGTTTCCGCACTGACTGCTTTTGCAGCGCCGGGAGATGCGGTATTGCTTCACAGTCCGACATATATAGGCTTTACCGGAAGTATTGGAAATAATGGATTTAAAATGGTTCACAGTCCGTTAAAGAAAGATGAGAACGGAATCTGGCGTATGGATTTTGAGGATATGGATGCGAAAATTAAAGCAAATAACATTCATGTGGCAGTTTTTTGTAGCCCTCATAATCCATGTGGACGAGTATGGGAGAAGTGTGAAATTGAGAAAGCAATGGAGGTTTATAAAGCAAATGACTGCGTTGTAATTTCTGATGAAATCTGGTCTGACTTGATTCTGGAGGGCTATAAACATGTTCCGACTCAGTCTGTAAGTGAGGATGCACGAAACAGAACAATTGCGGTGTATGCGCCAAGTAAGACTTTTAATCTGGCAGGACTGGTAGGAAGCTATCATATTATTTATAATAAATATCTGCGAGACAGAGTTGTGGCAAAGAGCAGTAAACCACATTATAATGAGATGAATGTTCTGTCTATGCACGCGCTGATCGGAGCATATAAGCCGGAAGGATATGAGTGGGTAGATGAACTGCGTCAGGTGCTGACCGGAAACGTAGACTTTGCCTGCAATTATATTAAGGAACACTTTGAGGGAGTGGAGGTCAGCCGCCCACAGGGAACTTACATGCTGTTTCTGGATTGTACGAAATGGTGCGAAGAACATGGAAAGAGTATTGATGAAGTGCAGAAAGCAGGATGGGATGTCGGTGTTGCATGGCAGGATGGAAGAATGTTTTTGCACCCATGCTCAATCAGAATGAATCTGGCACTGCCGCTTAGCAGAGTAAAAGAGGCGTTTGAGAGACTGGATAAATATGTGTTTAACAGAATCAAGTAAGTCCCCTGCGGAGGTTGCGAAGAGCAATAAGCAGAGTGTATCCGGATGAAGACAGGAAGCTGATAAAATCAGAGGAGTAAATCAAATCATAAAGCTAAATTACAAAGCCATGTTCATAAGCAGAAAAACTGTCAGAACATAGCTTTACAGAAAGAGGAATACAAAATGATAAAAGCAGTAATCTTTGACATTGATAATACATTGTATGATTATGATAAAAACCATATTTACGGTATGAAAGCGTTGGCGGATTATTGTGAGAGTGCGTTTGGGGTATCTGGGGAAGAGATGAAACGATGCTATAAGGAAGCGCAGAGAATTATGCTGGACAGAATCCGGACGGATACGGCGGCTATTCACAGTCGTCTGCTTCGAATGCAGATTATGTTGGAATTATGGGAAAAGCCGTTGTTTCCACATGCTTTAAATATGTACCATGCATACTGGGATACACTGATCCGACAGGCACAGCCATCACCAGGGGTTCAGAAATTTATGCAGGAACTGAAAAAGCGGGGAATACGTATTGGAATTGGTACGGATATGACTGCTTATGTTCAGTATAAAAAATTAAGTGCTTTGGGGTTGTATTCTTATATTGACTTTATTGTAACCAGTGAGGAAGCCGGTGCTGAGAAACCGGATCCACATTTATTTGATATCTGTGTGGAAAAAACCGGATTTTCTGCGAATGAATGTGCATTTATCGGTGACAGTCTGAAAAAAGATGTGGAAGGTTCCACAAAATGTGGACTGAGAGGAATCTGGTATACACAGGGAAAAGAGCCGGAAATCGAAGCAAAATTCCCGGTGATAAAATCATTTGAAAATGTGAATATTGAGGAACTTCTGAAATAATCATAAGAAAATCTTAAGAATTTGTCCCTTTCATATTAAGATACTTTGATTATTCTAATAACAGAAAAACATAAAAGATGTTTAAAAACCGGAAATTTAATTGCAGGACTTTTAAAAGTTATGGAAATTGAGACGGGGATTTGAAAAGAGGGAGGTGTATGAAGTGGCGAATATTCTGGTCTGCGATGACGATAAGGACATCGTGGAGGCAATCAGCATTTACCTGGAACAGGAAGGATATACGATTTTCAAGGCGTATGATGGTCTGGAGGCAATTAATATGTTGCGAAGTCAGAAAGTAGATCTGCTGATTATAGATATCATGATGCCGAAACTTGATGGAATCAGGGCTACTTTGAAGATAAGAGAGGAGAATCCGCTTCCGATCATTATTCTTTCTGCTAAGTCAGAAGATGCGGATAAGATTCTGGGATTAAATGTAGGTGCTGATGATTATGTGACCAAGCCGTTTAATCCACTGGAACTGGTGGCACGAGTGAAATCACAGCTTCGAAGATATACAAGACTGGGAGCGGCAGTGCCGCAGGAGAGCGCTCATGTTTATGAAACCGGAGGGTTAAGTGTCAATGATGATCTGAAAGAGGTCCGGGTAGATGGAGAATTGGTAAAACTGACGCCGATTGAGTACAACATTTTGCTTTTACTGATGAAGAATCAGGGCAGAGTTTTCTCTATTAACCAGATTTATGAAAATATCTGGAACGAGGAAGCCGTGGCGGCAGATAATACGGTAGCGGTGCATATCCGGCATATCAGAGAGAAGATTGAAATCAATCCGAGAGAGCCAAGATACCTGAAAGTTGTGTGGGGACTTGGATATAAAGTAGAGAAGATATCGTAAAAAATGACATTAGTCAGTTAACAGTTATTTTGGGCGAATAAATTATCATTATCGTTGCATGACAGCAAGATAAATGAGTGGATAAGAATAAAAAGGAAAGGGACAAAACAATGAAAGGAAAGAGATATAGAAGTAATTTTGCCAAGACAGTCTGGATCGTGATTGCACATCTGGCTGCGGTTGCAGCAGCAGTCTGCATGGTAGCTTTTGTCGCACTCTATGAGAAAGGAATCCGTCTGGATGACAGAAATAAAAATTATATTGAATCAGAGGAATTTAACAATGAACTGCGTCAAAAAGGAACGGATATTATCGGTGGTTTATCTACACAGGAGGATATAAATTATCTGAAAAATGCAGGTTCATCAGCAGTGATTGATCTTTTTGAATTTAAGGAGAAAGGAAACTCACGGGATGCCATTAAAGAGCTCTCAATGAAGGATGTTTCTGGACTTGCATATTCTGTAAATGATATTTTGGAATGGGCGAAGGACTGGGATGGAAGCGAGGCATATTATGATAATGGAAATATCATTCAGTGCCGGACAACTGATGGAACCAGTCATTGCTTTTATCTTGATGATTTCAAAAAGAGGATAGCAGAGGGAACCCTGAAAATTGATTATAATAAAGATTACTTTGATTTAGATGCAGATGAATTCTGGGACAAAACAGATGCTCAGAAAGTGGATGTGGCATATGATCTGGTTTATTGGAATTCAGATGAGAGCCAGAATATTGGAAGTGTCACGGATGTTACGACCGGGGTGGAATACTCAGAGACTTATTTCCTTTCAGTGAATGGACTTGCAGAGAAATTTGCACCGCAGGGAGCGGATAATCTTCTGGATGCAGTAAATTCCAGTGAGGAATGGAGTGGAAGTCCTCGGGGAGCTTACGATGAACTGGCTAATCTTCTGGATTGTATCAGTTCCGTACAAAATGATGCCAAAACTTATGAATATACAGTTGCACAGGACAATTCTTTTCAGCCCACAGGGGAATGTGAAGAAGGGAGTAGTAACCTCACATATCTTTTCGCGGATAAAAAAGCAAAGACAGTCTATACAAATAAAGAGGCATACGGTAATTACACACAGCTGGAGCAGAACCTTGAGAAGATACTTAAGGAGCATACATTTGCGGTTGTTTACCCGGATTTAAGTGAATGTGTTACAGATATTCCAAATATCAGCCTGCAGGTATGGAATCATACGATTAAACAGAGCCTTGATACAGAAGATTTTGTTTTTGCAGTCAATGTAGACACTGAATTTCCGATAGCAGATTCTATTGCGTCTGATGCAGAGACTTTTGAAAAATATGCAAATTTGATGCTGCCGGTATTGCTTGGAACTATTCTTAGTTGTATGATCTGGCTGATCAGTATGATCTGGCTGACAGTGGCAGCAGGAAGAAAACCGGAAGATGAAGAAATCCATCTGAACAGTTTTGACAGATGGTATACAGAAATCGCGGCGGGAGTTGTGACAGGGGTATGGCTTGTTGGTTTTATGGGAATGGTAACAGTGATTGCAAACTCACTGATCGGGACTTTCAACAATATGCAGATTCTGATAATTTTTCTGGTAATATGCGGAATTTATACAATGGCATGGTTCCTGACAGGATATCTCAGCCTGGTAAGAAGAATCAAGGCAGGTACGTTCTGGAAAAACAGTTTGCTTAGAAGAATTTTGAAATGGATTGGAAAATGCAATAGAAAGATCGTAGATTTTATTGGCAGCTTTTCTCGAAATACATCAGAAAAAATAAAAGTTCTGTTTGGTATTGGCGGATTTGTATTTTTACAGTTTTTGCTTATGCTTTTTATGATAAATGCGTCAGGAGTATTTGCGTTGGTGCTGATCGTGGCAGATGTAGCGGCAATCGTTTATGCAGTTCGTAAAGTGGATGGTCTGGATCTTATTATGGACGGACTGAAGAAAATCAGTGACGGAGAATTGCAGTATAAGATTAAAACAGAACAGCTTACCGGAAAATACAAAGCAATGGCTGAATATATCAATAATATCGGTGACGGTCTGGATGCTGCGGTGGAGAACAGCCTGAAGAAAGAACGAATGCAGACAGAACTGATCACAAATGTTTCCCATGATCTGAAAACGCCGTTGACATCTATTATTAATTATGTAGATTTACTGAAGCGTGAGAATCTGACAGACCCGCAAGTACAGGAATATTTGCGTATTCTGGATGAGAAATCCCAGAGACTGAAGGTGTTAACTGAGGATGTGGTGGAAGCGTCCAAGGCAAGTACCGGAAATATTAAATTTGAGATGAATGACATTGATTTTGTGGAAATGGTGCAGCAGGTTATCGGAGAATTCGAAGAAAAGTTTCAGGAAAAGAATCTTACCATGATGGTGCATTTTACAGATGAGCCGTCCATGATCTACGCAGACGGACAGAAAATGTGGAGGGTCCTGGAGAATGTATTTGGCAACGTTGTGAAGTATGCAATGGAAGGAACCAGAGTATATGCAGAAATCAGTAACAGCAATAAGAAGGTGGTCTTTTCCTTGAAAAATATTTCTGCACAGCCACTGAACTTCTCAGCAGATGAACTGACGGAGAGATTTATCCGTGGAGATGTTGCCAGAAATACAGAAGGAAGCGGACTCGGTCTTTCCATCGCCAAGAGCCTGACGGAATTGCAGGGTGGAGAATTTAAGTTGTATCTGGATGGAGATCTGTTTAAGGTAATGATTACGTTTGCTGCGAATATGTCGAAAAAATAGTATGGTAAGTATGGAAATGGTCTGATAAAATAGAGATATAGTTTTTGTGTAAGGCCATAAGTATCTTTACGGGAACAAACAATTTTGTTTCCGATACAATTACCGCCGCAAGGTTTAATGAATACTTTGGCTTTACGCAGAAGGATGTTGACCAGCTTTTAATAGATGCGGATGTTTCGGAAAAAACGGAGCAGGTCAAAGTATGGTATGATGGATATCATTTTGGAAAAACGGATGTATATTGTCCCTGGGATGTGATGAACTATTTGCGGGATCTTCAGGAGAATCCAGATGCAAAGCCGACAGGATACTGGAAAAATACCAGTGATGTTGTGGTATTGGACTCAAGAAATGGCAGGGTAGCTGTTTTTGAGGCGAAATACTCTAAGACTTTGGAACATATGGAATCAGATTGCGAGAAAGCTGTCCGACAGATAAATGATAGAATGTATGCAGAAGAGTTTGCGGATAATTATGATGAAGTGTTCTGCTACGGAATTTCCTTCTATAAAAAAAGATGTATTGTGTTAAGAAAGTAATAGAAAGCAGGAAGTTGTTGAGGTGTGTTATACCCAAAAGCTTCCTGCTTGTTTTTTTTTGATGTTGTAATATTTTAATTAGTATTAAAATTCTGGTAAGAAAAATGCTCAGTCTTGCGAAATATGGTGATACATAGCATAATAAGTAATGATAAAAATATAGTAACTGTTCAGTACCTTCACAGTTACGAGTCAAAATCCATTAAAAATCGCCTTCGGCGATGGGATTTTGACTTGTATGTCTCAGGATTTTGGCATGTTCATGCCAAAACACCTCGCGGGATAGTAGACTGCTGAATAGTTACAAAATATATTCATATACAGAGAGGAAAAGCGGATGAACTACAGTTTTAACAGCAGAGTCAGATACAGTGAGACAGGTGAAGATGGCAGACTGACATTGCCGGGAGTTTTGAATTATTTTCAGGATTGTTGTACGTTCCATGCGGAGTCGATTGGGCTGGGAGGAGATGTGCTGAAGGCGAGAAACAGAGCGTGGGTGCTTTCTTCCTGGCAGGTAGTAGTAGGTGAGTATGCCAAAATGGGAAAGGAAATCAAGATCACGACGATACCATATGAATTTAAAGGATTTATGGGTATGCGTAATTTTATTATACAGGATTCTGAGGGAAGAAAACTTGCGTGGGCAAATTCCAACTGGACACATCTTGATATCAGCACGGGACTTCCTGCCAGACTGACTCCGGCAGATACAGATAATTATGTACTTGGTGAAAAGATGGAAATGGATTATGCACCAAGAAAAATCAAACTTCCGGAGGATATGATTGCGCAGGAAGCTTTCACGGTACAAAAACATCATCTGGACACAAACCATCATGTAAACAATTGCCAGTATGTATGCATGGCAGAAGATTTCCTTCCGGAAAGTTTCAAAATATACCAGATGCGCGCAGAATATAAAATGCAGGCAAAGCTTGGAGATGTAATTTGCCCGAAGGTAAAAACGGAAACAGATAAAGTGGTTGTATCTCTGGATAATATAGAAGGAAAAGCTTATGCGATAGTAGAATTCCTGAAAAAAGAGGGAGATATTTAAGCGAAAAATGTCTGTAATTATTCACTGATTTATTGATGATGACAGATCTGAGAAGTTACTGTTATCTGTAAAAGTCCTTATAGGGATAGGGATATAGATGATAGATATACAGAAATGTAAAAAAATTGTGAGACATTACAACACATAACTAAAAATAAGGAAAAAAGTTTCATACACAACTGACAAATATATTCCAGAATCCACATGTGGTTTCGTGAGAGTTTTTTTGAATAAATTGTTTACAAACCACACAAAACAATATATACTAAAGCGGTAAACAACAAGAAACAACGAATTGTTAAAAATAAACAACATAAAACCACAAAAATGGAGGATCTATATTATGAAAATTCTGGAATCTAAATTTGTACAGGGCTTTATTAAAATGGCCAATGACGGTTATCAGCAGGGCTGGCATGAGAGAAATGGTGGAAACTTAAGCTATCGTCTGAAACCGGAAGAAGTTGAGATGATCAAACCTCGTCTGAATGTACCTGGAGAATGGACACCGATCGGAGTAGAGGTTCCGGGACTGGCCGAAGAGTTTTTCCTTGTGACAGGAAGCGGTAAATATTTCAGAAACATTATCGTGGATCCTGAGGTATGTCTGGCAATCATTGAACTGGATGAGACAGGAACGAACTACAGAATCCGCTGGGGACTCGTCGAAGGTGGCAGACCTACCAGCGAACTTCCGACTCATTTGATGAACCATGAAGTAAAGAAGAAACTGACAAATGGAAAACATCGTGTTATTTATCATGCACACACAACAAATACGATTGCACTGACATTTGTTCTTCCGCTGGATGACAAGATCTTTACCAGAGAATTATGGGAATCTGCTACAGAATGCCCGGTTGTTTTCCCGGATGGAGTTGGAGTTGTCGGCTGGATGGTACCAGGCGGAAGAGAAATCGCTGTAAAGACAGCAGAACTGATGAAGAAATATGATGTTGTCATCTGGGCACATCATGGTATGTTCTGCTCCGGTGAAGACTTTGACCTTACATTTGGTCTGCTTCACACAGTAGAGAAATCCGCAGAGATTCTTGTAAAGATCCTGTCTATGACACCAAACAAACTTCAGACAATCACACCGGATAACTTCCGTGCACTTGCAAAAGACTTCAAAGTAAGCCTGCCGGAAGAATTCCTGTATGAAAAATAATCAACATACAAGTTGGTACATGTACCGTACAAGTGTTATAATACAGATATTAATAAGGGATTTTCCGGATGGGATATGCAAAACCGGAATATCTGAAAGATACTGCAATTAATATCTGAAAAGCAAAAGGAGAGGTACGAATTATGCTGGAAAAATTAAAAGAGGAAGTTTACAAAGCAAACATGGATCTTCCGAAATACGGACTTGTTACATTTACATGGGGTAATGTCAGCGGAATTGACAGAGAATCAGGACTTTTTGTTATCAAACCAAGTGGAGTAGATTATGATTTACTGACGCCGGACGATATGGTTGTTGTTGACCTGAACGGAAATAAAGTTGAGGGAAAATATAATCCATCTTCTGATACAGCAACTCATGTAGAACTGTACAAAGCATTCCCGAATATCGGAGGCGTTGTTCATACACATTCTTCATGGGCAACAAGCTGGGCACAGGCAGGAAGAGGAATTCCTTGCTATGGAACAACTCATGCAGATTATATGTACGGAGAAATCCCATGTGCACGTTGTTTGGAAGGCAAAGAATTTGATGAATACGAGAAGAACACAGGACTTCTGATCGTTGATATGTTCAAAGACAAAGATTACGAAGCAGTACCAGCTGTACTTTGCAAAAACCATGGACCATTTGCATGGGGCAAAGATGCTCACGAAGCAGTACATAACGCAGTTGTTCTTGAAGAAGTTGCCAAGATGGCGGCACGCTGCGAGATGATCAACCCACAGGTAAAACCTGCTCCACAGGATCTGCAGGATAAACATTACTTCAGAAAACATGGTGCAAATGCGTACTATGGACAGGGTAACAAATAAGAAAATATTTATATAAGATAAACTATCATAAAAACTTCTGAAAAGAGTATAAAAGTTACTGTTCACTCCGTGCACGGTAACATACAATTCTTTTCAGAAGTTTTTTTGTGACAGCGCATTGTGCCGCCTTTATTATTTGTGTTATACTGAAATGCAAAGCTATAGCAATTCCAGTATTTTATGGAACTGCTATAATGTCAGAGGATATAATTATAGCAGGTCAGGAAATAATTGACCTGCTTCTAAAGCATGATAGAAGGACAAAAAATACTGGCATGAGATATCAGAAAAACAAAAAAGCAAGCAAAAACGAAATGGAGATTATATGATAGAGTTAGGAAAAAAACAGAAATTAACAGTAGTGAAATCCGTAGATTTTGGTGTGTATCTGGCGGAAGATATGCACGCAGATGCAAAGAACAGAGTACTTCTTCCATCTAAACAGGTTCCGGAGGGAACAAAAGAGGGAGATAGTATTGAAGTGTTTATCTATAAGGATTCTCAGGACCGTCTGATTGCAACAACCAAAGAACCGAAACTTCAGGTAGGACAGACCGCAGTTCTAAAGGTATCTCAGGTAACGAGAATCGGCGCATTTCTTGACTGGGGGCTGGAGAAAGACCTTCTGCTTCCATATCATGAGCAGACTTTGAAGGTAAGAGAAGGCGAAGATGTACTGGTAGCTCTCTATATTGATAAGAGCAGCCGTCTCTGTGCAACGATGAAAGTGTATCATTATCTTTCTACCAGAACTCCTTACGTAGTCGGAGATATGGTTAAAGGCCGTGTGTATGAGATCAGCGACAGATTCGGTGTGTTTGTAGCAGTCGATGATAAATATTCCGCGCTGATCCCGGCAAGAGAGGCGAAAGGAAAATACCGTCCGGGTAAGATTCTTGAACTGCGTGTCAGCGAAGTAAAAGAAGATGGGAAAATGAACGTCACAGACCGTCAGAAAGCATATCTGCAGATCAATGAAGATGCAGAAAATGTACTTGAAGTAATCAATGAATTTGCGGGAGTTCTTCCTTTTGATGACAAGGCATCACCGGAGGTCATTCAGAGGGAATTTGGACTGAGCAAAGGTGCGTTCAAACGTGCAATCGGTCATCTGATGAAAGAAGGCAAAGTAGAAATCAAAGATAAGAGAATCTATGCGAAATAAGATTTTAGCAGTTGTTTAGTTAACCGTGAGAATGCTGAACAGATGCAATTATTTATAAGGATAGAATACGTAAACTGTATAGTCTGGCAGAGATAGTTCTGCCGGACAAATTTCTTTATAGAAATATTATTTTAACCGGATAAACTGTAAAACAGCTATTCGGTGTAGAGCTATGTAGCGAAAGCAGATGAGTCTATCTGCTTGGTTTGGTAAAACAGAACAGGAGAGAACAAAAATTGGAGTTTACACATCTTCACGTCCATACAGAGTACAGTCTGCTGGATGGTTCTAATAAAATAAAAGAATATGTAGCCCGTATCAAAGAACTTGGGATGGACAGTGCGGCGATCACAGATCATGGAGTTATGTATGGTGTGATTGATTTTTATCGTGCAGCGAGGGCCGAGGGAATCAATCCGATCTTAGGGTGTGAGGTATATGTGGCCCCGGGTTCCAGATTTGATCGTGAAGCGGGAAGCGGCGAGGACAGATATTACCATCTGGTTCTTCTTGCTGAGAATAATCAGGGTTATGCAAATCTGATGAAGATTGTTTCTAAAGGATTTACAGAGGGCTTTTATTATAAGCCGCGAGTAGATTTGGCTGTATTAAAAGAATATCATGAGGGAATTATTGCACTAAGTGCCTGCCTTGCCGGTGAGGTTGCCAGATATCTCCAGAGAGGAATGTATGAGGATGCAAAGGCAGCAGCCCTGCGTTATCAGGACATTTTCGGAAAAGGAAATTTCTTTCTGGAATTACAGGATCATGGAATTCCGGCGCAGCAGGTAGTGAATCAGGAACTGCTTCGCATGCACGAAGAGACAGGTATCGATCTTGTTGCAACAAACGATGTGCATTATACAAAAGCAGAGGATGCAGCACCACATGATATTTTGCTTTGTCTGCAGACAAACAAGAAGCTGGCAGATGAGGACAGAATGCGTTATGAGGGTGGACAGTATTACGTAAAATCTCCTGAGGAAATGGCGCAGCTTTTTCCATATGCATTAGAGGCACTGGAGAATACACATAAGATCGCGCAGAGATGTCATGTAGAAATTGAGTTTGGTGTGACCAAGCTGCCGCGTTTCGATGTTCCGGATGGTTTTACCTCATGGGAATATCTGAATAAGTTATGTTTTGAAGGACTGGAGGAACGTTATCATCCGGTCACAGAAGAATTAAAATCTCGACTGAACTATGAGCTATCTACTATCAAAAATATGGGCTACGTAGATTACTTCCTTATAGTATGGGATTTCATCAAATATGCACGCGACCATGACATCATGGTAGGACCGGGACGAGGTTCTGCGGCGGGAAGTCTCGTAGCTTATACGTTAGGTATCACACAGCTTGATCCGATCCGATATGATCTGCTCTTTGAGCGGTTCCTGAATCCGGAACGAGTATCCATGCCTGATATTGACGTTGATTTCTGCTTCGAAAGAAGACAGGAGGTTATTGAATATGTACGTCGCAAATATGGCGATGACTGCGTGGTTCAGATCGTTACCTTTGGTACTTTGGCGGCCCGCGGTGTTATCCGCGATGTCGGACGTGTGCTGGATATGCCTTATGCACAGGTAGATTCCATTGCAAAAATGATTCCTCAGGAATTAAACATTACCATTGATAAAGCCCTGACCATGAATCCTGAACTGAAGAAAGCGTATACAGAACAGGATGATGTTCATTATCTGATTGATATGGCAAGACGTCTGGAAGGTCTTCCGAGACATACTTCCATGCATGCGGCGGGTGTCGTAATCAGCCAGAAAGATGTATCCGAATATGTACCTCTTTCCAGGGCACAGGATGGTTCGATTGTTACCCAGTTTACCATGACGACACTGGAAGAACTGGGACTTCTGAAAATGGACTTCCTGGGACTGCGTACACTGACAGTTATCCAGAATGCAGCGAAATTAATCCAGAAGGATACGGGCGTTACACTGGATATGCAGAAAATTGACTATGATGATAAGAAAGTTCTTGATTCTCTTGGCACTGGCCGTTCAGATGGTGTGTTCCAGCTTGAAAGTGCGGGAATGAAGAACTTCATGAAAGAATTGAAACCGCAGAGCCTTGAAGATGTAATCGCGGGAATTTCCCTGTACCGTCCGGGCCCGATGGATTTCATTCCTCAGTATATCCGGGGCAAAAACCGTCCGGACACGATTCGTTATGACTGCCCGCAGCTGGAGCCGATTTTGCAGCCTACTTATGGATGTATCGTATATCAGGAGCAGGTTATGCAGATCGTGCGTAACCTGGCCGGTTATACTTTGGGCCGAAGCGACCTGGTACGTCGAGCAATGTCCAAAAAGAAGGCCTCTGTCATGGAAAAAGAGCGCCAGAACTTCGTTTATGGAAATGAAGCAGAGGGAGTTCCGGGATGTATTGCAAATGGAATCGACGAGGCGACAGCGAATAAAATTTATGATGAAATGATAGATTTTGCAAAGTATGCATTTAATAAATCTCATGCGGCGGCTTATGCAGTTGTTTCCTATCAGACAGCGTATCTGAAATACTATTATCCGGTAGAATTTATGGCGGCGCTTATGACATCAGTCATTGATTTTCCAAATAAGGTTGCAGAATATATTCTGGTGTGCAGACAGATGGGAATTAAGATCCTGCCGCCGGATGTCAACTGCGGAATGTATGGATTCTCAGTAGATAACGGAGCTATCAGATATGGACTGTCTGCAATCAAGAGCGTCGGCCGTCCTGTTATTGAGAGCCTGGTAAGTGAGCGTGAGCAGAACGGGGAGTATCGTTCCCTGAAAGATTTCATGGAGCGAAATACGCAGCAGATGAATAAACGTGCCGTAGAGAACTTTATAAAAGCAGGAGCGTTGGACTGTCTGGAGGGTAACCGCCGTCAGAAGATGATGGTTTACCAGCAGATTTCAGATAGTATCAGCCAGGACAGAAAGAATTCTCTGGTCGGACAGATGAGTCTTTTTGATCTGGTCAGTGAAGAGGATAAAAAAGAATTCGAGATCCGCATGCCGAATGTGGAGGAATTCGGAAAAGAAGAACTTCTTGGATATGAGAAAGAAGTTCTGGGAATTTATCTGAGCGGTCATCCGCTGGAGAATTACCGGGCAATGATGGAGAAAACGATCTCCGCAAAAACTTCTGATTTCCAGCAGGATGAGGAGACGAATCTTCCAAAAGTCATGGACGGTCAGAAAGTGATCATCGGTGGAATGATTACGGATAAAACAATCAAATATACAAAGAATAACAAGGTCATGGCATTTCTTACAGTGGAAGATCTTGTCGGAACGGTAGAAGTAGTTGTTTTTCCACGTGATTATGAGAAAAGCCAGCAGTTTCTGAATGAAGATGCGAGGGTATTTATCCAGGGAAGAGTATCCGCGGAGGACGATCGAGCCAGTAAACTGATCCTTGAAAAGATCCGTCCGTTTGACAATATGCCAAGAGAGATCTGGATCCAGTTTGATAATAAAGAAGTGTATGCACAGCGTTCACAGGAACTGCTTGAAGACCTCAGACGCTCCCCTGGTGACAGTGCCGTTGTAATCTATCTGAAAGATGTAAAGGCCATAAAAAAGCTTCCGGTTGGTTATCATGCACAAATACAGGATTCATGGATGAATTACATGTACGAAAAATATGGTCAAACCAATGTTAAAGTTGTAGAAAGAGGATTGAAAAACTTATAAAAATGCGCTAAACTATACCCGAATATGTGTATAGTAAAAATGAGATAGATTCATAAGATGGAGGAAGAAAAAATGGCAGAAAAGAAGATAAAAACCATTGGTGTCCTCACCAGTGGTGGTGACGCACCTGGAATGAACGCTGCAATCCGTGCGGTAGTCAGAAGAGGCTTAAGCCAGGGACTGAGTGTAAAAGGTATTTTGAAAGGATATGATGGACTGTTAAATGAAGAGATCATTGACATGAGTGCCAAAGACGTTTCTGATACAATTGAGCGTGGCGGTACAATCCTTTACACAGCACGTTGCGCAGAGTTCCGTACAGAAGAAGGACAGAAGCGTGGTGCAGAGATCTGTAAGAAACATGGTATCGACGGACTTGTTGTTATCGGTGGTGACGGATCTTTCGCAGGTGCTCAGAAGCTTGCAAATCTTGGTATCAACACAATTGGTCTTCCTGGAACAATTGACCTTGATATCGCATGTACAGAATACACGATCGGGTTTGATACAGCTGTAAATACGGCAATGGAAGCAATCGATAAAGTACGTGATACTTCTACTTCTCATGAGAGATGCAGTATCATCGAGGTTATGGGACGTGGTGCCGGATACCTTGCTCTGTGGTGTGGTATTGCCAATGGTGCAGAGGATGTTCTGATTCCTGAGAAATATGATTATAATGAGCAGAAGCTGATCAACAACATCATCGAGAGCCGTAAGAAAGGCAAAAAACATCATATCATCATCAATGCAGAAGGTATCGGTCATTCAGAAGCAATGGCAAAACGTATCGAAGCTGCTACCGGTATTGAGACACGTGCTACAATCCTTGGACATATGCAGCGTGGTGGAAGCCCGACATGTAAGGACCGTGTATACGCATCTATGATGGGTGCTCTGGCTGTAGATCTTCTTGTTGCCGGTAAGAGCTGTCGTGTAGTTGGATATCGTCATGGCGAATTCGTAGACTTCGATATCAACGAAGCACTTGCTATGCAGAAAGGTATTTCCGATTATCAGTGGGAAGTATGCCAGTCACTTTCTCATAACTATGATAAAAACAACAAATAACAAATGAATAAAAGGATGCAGTTATATAACAGACTGCATAAATTAAATACTGCTCAGATAATTACCCTCGGTTTTGCGGGGGTGATTATCTTAGGGGGATTGCTTCTGTGGCTGCCGTTTTGTACGGCGCCCGGATACCATACTTCTTTTACAGATGCCATGTTTACGGCAACTACAAGTGTCTGCGTGACAGGACTTGTGACCGTTGTTACGGCAACGCAATGGACATTGATCGGCAAGATCATCATTCTTGTTCTGATCCAGATCGGAGGTGTGGGACTGATTTCTCTGGGCAGTATTATTTTTATAAGTCTGCGTAAAAAAATATCGCTGAGAAATCGCCGCATTATCCAGGAGTCCTATAACATGGATAGAATGAGCGGAATGGTGAATTTGGTAAGAAAAGTGTTACTTTGTGTACTGGGTGCCGAGGGAATCGGGGCTGTTTGTTATTCGTTCCGATTTATTCCTCAGTTCGGTCCGGTAAAGGGAATCGGCTATTCTGTTTTTACGGCAGTGTCAGCATTCTGTAATGCCGGAATTGATTTGATTGGTGAGGATAGTCTGGCACCGTATGTTGCGGATCCGGTGGTGAATTTTACAACGATCGGACTGGTTATCATGTCAGGACTTGGATTTGTCGTATGGTGGGATATCTGGGATAAGATCAAACAGGTTGTCAGGGGGAAACTTCCTCTGAACAGGGCATTTAAAACACTTCGCCTTCACAGCAAGATGGTATTGGTTATGACTGTTTCGCTGATTGTCGGAGGAACGGTGCTGATCTTTCTGTTTGAACATGGAAATATATATAGTATTGGAGCTTATTCCACCGGGACGAAATGGATGGCTTCTTTATTCCAGTCAGTAACGACAAGAACTGCAGGATTTTTTACGGTAGGGCAGGACAGATTTTCCAATGCAACGTATCTGTTATGTCTGGTATTGATGTTGATTGGCGGTTCACCGATGGGAACAGCCGGCGGAATTAAGACCACTACTGTAGCGGTTCTTCTTCTGGGTCTGAAATCAAATCTTCAGGGAAAGAAGGATGTAGAAGTACACCACAGAAGAATCAGAGACAGCTATATCCGTTCTGCTATTGTAGTAACGGGAATGGCATTTGGAGTACTGATTGTCATGAGTATTCTGCTATGTGCGGTTATGCCGAAAACAGCAGTGCAGGATGTTGTTTATGAGATCACTTCAGCAGTTGCGACGGTAGGCCTGACCAGAGGCCTGACACCACAGTTGAATGCAATTGGTAAATGGATTGTGATTCTGACCATGTATCTTGGAAGAATCGGTCCGCTGACTCTGGGAACAGCAGTGACGGTACGTGCGCAGAAGATGCCATCAGATTCTCATCTTGCGGCTGAGGATATTATGATTGGATAATTGGATTAGAAGGAGAAATTGGGAAGAAATGAAGAACAAATCTTATGCAGTGATCGGTCTTGGCCAGTTTGGAATGACCGTAGCGCTCACGCTGGCAGAGGCGAACTGTGATGTGCTTGCCATTGATGACAAAGATGACAATGTGCAGGATATTGCAGAGAAAGTTTCATATGCTGTCAAAGCAGATGTACGTGATCCGGGTGTTCTGGAGTCACTTGGCGTACAGAATGCAGATGTTGCAGTCATTGCGGTAGCTGAAAATATGGAAGCCAGTATCACTGCCACCATGCAGGTGAAAGAACTTGGCGTTCCTTTTGTAATGGCGAAAGCAATGAATTCTCTTCACGGAAGAATCCTTGAGAAGATCGGAGCGGATAAGGTCATCTATCCGGAACACTCTATGGGAGTCCGTGTGGCAAGAAATTTACTCTCCAGTGGCTTTATCGATATGTTCGAACTTTCTTCCGATTTCAGCATGGCGGAATTTAAGATTCCACAGGAATGGATAGGAAAAACACTCCGGGATCTGAAAATCAGGGAGAAATATCATATTAATCTGATCGGGCTGAAACAGGGTGAGCGGATTAATATGAATGTGCAGCCGGATAAAGTACTTCCGGCAGACTGTACGATAGTGGCTGCAGGAGCAAACAGTGACCTGAATAAGGTTTCGGGAAATTGAGGATAATATATGATCACCAGTGTAAATAATGGACAGGTAAAAAATATCATACAATTAAACCAGAAGACAAAAGCCCGCAGAGAACAAGGGCTTTTTGTTGCAGAAGGAAGAAAAATGTTTGGCGAGGCACCAAGGGAATGGGTTTCTAAAGTGTATGTGTCAGAGACACTTACCGGCGATACAGGACTGATGGCCCAGGTGGAGAAACTTCCATATGAAATAGTTGCAGATTCTGTTTTCCGTCAGATGAGCGATACACAGACTCCACAGGGAATCCTTACTGTGTTGAAAAAACCCTCCTATACAATAGAGGATATTCTTGGCGGAGAGAACCCGCTGGTCATGATCCTGGAGGATCTGCAGGATCCGGGAAATGCAGGAACGATTCTCCGTACAGGCGAGGGTGCCGGAGTAAGTGGAATCCTTCTGACAAAGACTTGCGTGGATATCACTAACCCGAAAGTTATACGATCTACGATGGGCTCTGTCTACAGAATGCCTTTTCTATATGTAGAAAGTGTGGTATCATTAACACAGGAACTGAAAGACAGAAATATCCGCACTTTTGCGGCACATCTGCATGGAAAGAACTCTTATGATCAGGAATCCTACACAGGAGGAACTGCGTTCCTGATCGGCAATGAGGGAAAAGGTCTGACAGATGAGGCTGCGGAGAGTGCAGATTGTCTGATCAGGATTCCAATGTGTGGAAAAGTAGAATCCCTGAATGCCGCCATGGCATCTGGAATTCTCATGTATGAGGCTGCACGTCAGAGAAGATGAAAGAATAGCTATTCTGGCAGCGATATTTGTCTGTTGAGATACTGTACCAGAATAGTTGCTTTGACTGATGTCAGCACATATCAGAAAGGGGGAGTTTCATGCAGCCTTTGATCTGGCTTGGATTTCTTGCATTATTGCTTGTGATAGAAGCAATCACAGCAGGCCTCACCACTATCTGGTTTGCCGGAGGCGCATTGGTCGCAGCTATTGCGTGTTATGCAGGGGCGAACCTGACTGTACAGATACTGTGTTTTTTGTGCGTTTCTCTGGTACTTTTGATTTTTACCAGACCTTTGGCCATGAAGTACTTCAACAAAGAAACCACACAGACCAATGTAAACAGTCTGATTGGAAAGAAAGCAGTTGTGATTCAGGACATTGACAATCTGGCACAGACAGGTCAGGTTCGTATCAATGACATTGAATGGACTGCACGTTCTGCCGATGACGAAAAAATCGGCAAAGACACCGTCGTGACGATTCAGGAGATCCGCGGTGTGAAACTCATTGTAAAACAAAATAAGGAGGATTAGTTATGGGCGTGGTTTTTCTGATAGTCATTATCATTATCGCAGTATGGGTACTTGCATCTTGCATCCGCATCGTGCCACAGGCATATGCAGTGATTCTGGAACGTCTTGGCGCTTATCAGGCAACCTGGAGCACCGGAATTCATTTCAAGATTCCGTTCATTGAACGAGTAGCAAGAAAGGTAAATCTGAAGGAACAGGTAGTGGATTTTCCACCGCAGCCGGTTATTACAAAGGATAACGTAACCATGCAGATCGATACAGTTGTATTTTTCCAGATCACAGATCCGAAGCTTTACACCTATGGAGTAGAGAATCCGATCATGGCCATCGAGAATCTGTCCGCAACAACCTTAAGAAATATTATCGGTGACATGGAACTGGATGAGACACTGACATCCCGTGAAACTATCAACACCAAGATGAGAGCTTCTCTTGATGAAGCAACTGATCCATGGGGAATTAAGGTTAACCGTGTGGAATTAAAGAATATCATTCCTCCGGCAGCCATCCAGGATGCGATGGAGAAACAGATGAAAGCCGAGCGTGAACGCCGTGAGGCAATCCTGATCGCAGAAGGTCAGAAGAAATCTACGATCCTTGTAGCAGAAGGTAAAAAACAGTCCGCAATTCTGGACGCAGAAGCTGAGAAACAGGCAGCGATCCTTCGTGCCGAAGCGCAGAAAGAGCGTATGATCAAGGAAGCGGAAGGTCAGGCTGAGGCAGTTCTGAAGGTACAGAATGCCAACGCAGAGGGTATCCGCATGATCAGAGAAGCGGGAGCAGATGAAGCAGTTCTGACATTGAAGAGTCTGGAAGCCTTTGCTAAAGCAGCAGATGGAAAAGCAACCAAGATCATTATTCCGTCAGATATTCAGGGAATCGCCGGTCTGGCAAGTTCTTTGAAAGAGATCGTAACTGATCCGAAGTCTGAGACTGATAAATAATAATTTATAAAGTGGATTATTAATGAAGCAGATAGAGATTTTTGTTATTGTTTACTCTGTTTTCAATAATGAGATATCTGCTTCATTACATAGGAATAAAAGAACATAAATGTTACTGTACACGAAGTGAACAGTAACAAATAAATGACATCGGGGAGAGAATTATCATGAATTTAAAAGGAAGAAATTTTCTGACACTGAAAGATTTTACACCAGAAGAGATCACATATCTCATTGATTTATCTGCAGAACTTAAAGCAAAGAAAAAAGCCGGAGAGCTTCATGAATATTACAAGGGCAAAAACATTGCGCTGATTTTTGAAAAAACAAGTACAAGAACCCGCTGCTCTTTCGAAGTAGCTGCTCATGACCTTGGAATGGGAAGTACATATCTGGATCCTACAGGTTCTCAGATCGGTAAGAAAGAAAGCATTGCAGATACAGCAAGAGTTCTGGGAAGAATGTATGATGGTATCGAATATCGTGGATTTGGTCAGGAAGTTGTAGAAGAACTTGCAAAACATGCAGGTGTTCCGGTATGGAACGGTCTGACAAACGAATACCATCCGACACAGATGATCGCAGATATGCTGACAATCCGTGAACATTTCGGTGATTTAAAAGGCCGCAAACTGGTATATATGGGCGATGCCCGTTACAACATGGGTAACTCTCTGATGATTGCCTGCACAAAACTTGGTATGCATTTCGTAGCCTGCACAACTAAGAAATATTTCCCGAATGCAGAGCTTGTTGCTCAGTGTGAGGAATATGCAAAAGCATCCGGCGGAAGCATCACTCTTACAGAAGATGTTCAGACAGGAACAAAAGACGCCGATGTTATCTATACAGATGTATGGGTATCCATGGGTGAGCCGGACGAAGTATGGACAGAGAGAATCCATGATCTGACACCTTATAAAGTAACAAAAGATGTTATGAAGAACGCAGGAGAGAAAGCAATCTTCCTTCACTGCCTGCCGGCATTCCATGATCTTAAGACAAAGATTGGCAAGGAAATGGGAGAGAGATTTAACCTGATGGATATGGAAGTAACAGACGAAGTATTTGAGTCTGAACAGTCCAAAGTATTTGACGAGGCAGAAAACCGTATGCATACCATCAAAGCAGTTATGGTAGCAACATTAGGAGAGCCGGAGAACAAATAATGGCACAGAATGATCTGTATAATGAAGAAACAATTTCAAAGGCAATAAATACAAAATGGGCGGGCAAAACCGTCCATTTTGCAAAAGAAACAGATTCTACGAATTCATGGATCAAGCGCCTTGCAAAAGAAGGTGCAGAGCATGGAACACTGGCAGTCGCAGAATTTCAGTCAGCAGGCAGAGGCCGTTTTGACAGAAAATGGGAAGCGCCGGAAGGAAGTTCTATTATGATGACTTTGCTTCTCAGACCGGAATTTTCTCCGCAGTATGCGTCTATGCTGACGCTGGTTATGGGACTTGCAGTGGCACAGGCGGTAGAAGAACTGGGCTTTGAGGTAAGTATCAAGTGGCCGAACGATGTGGTCATTTCCAGAAAAAAGATCTGCGGAATCCTGACGGAAATGGGAACAAATGGAGTGAAGATCAATTATGTTCTCATCGGAGTGGGAATCAATGTAAATCTTAAAGAATTTCCGGAAGAAATGCAGGATAAGGCGACATCATTGATCCTTGAAAGCGGTCAGGAGTACGACAGAAATCAGGTAATCTCGCTGGTGATGAAATACTTTGAGGTTAACTATGAGAAATTTGTGCAGACCTGTGATTTCACACATCTCCTGGAAGATTACCATAAGATTCTGGCAAACCTGAACCAGCCGGTAAGAGTGCTGGATGGAAGCAGGAGTTTTGAAGGAATCTGCAGAGGACTTGATGAAAAGGGTGAACTGCTTGTGGAGAAGCAGGATAAAGAAATCGCAAAAGTCAGCGCGGGAGAAGTTTCAGTGCGCGGGCTTTACAGTTATGTGTAACAAAGAAGTGATATAGCGAAAGAGGGAAATAGTAATATATGTATCAGAACAACATTACTCTCTGCGGCGCAAGCGCCTACGAGAAGAAATTTTATTTTAACCAGGACTTCAATGCACTTCCGGATCATGTAAAGAAAGAACTGCAGATCATGTGCGTTCTTTATACAGAAGATGTAGGCGGAATCCTGACATTGGAATTTGACGAAAATGGAAGACTCCAGTTCAAGACAGAGGCACTGGAGGCAGATGCCCGCTATGATGAAATCGGAAGCGGACTGAAAATCAAGCAGATTCAGCAGGAGAAGAAAGAACTTCTGGAATCCCTGGAAATGTATTACAAAGTATTCTTCCTGGGAGACATTCCTGAAGAAGAACTGAAGAAAACACCGGGCAGTGAGGAATAAATTCATGCAAGGGACAGATAGAATGGAAAGCATGAAAGAGAATCCTGCGCGGACAGGTAGCAGACTGGTGGGGGCAGATGAAAAACCAATCCAGATGCAATGGAAAATCGGTAACGTCCAGATTGACAATCCATTTGTGCTGGCACCGATGGCCGGAGTGACGGATCTGCCGTTTCGAACTCTGTGCAAGGAGCAGGGAGCGGGGCTGATCTGTATGGAAATGATCAGCGCCAAGGCAATTTCTTTCCATAATAAAAACACTTACGCATTGATGGAAATTGACCCTTGTGAGCACCCGGTTTCCATGCAGCTTTTTGGCAGTGAACCAGACCTCATGGCGGAGGTGGCGAAATCTATTGAGGACAGAGAGTTTGACATTCTGGATATCAATATGGGATGCCCGGTGCCAAAGGTTGTAAACAATGGCGAGGGTTCTGCATTGTTGAAAACCCCGGATTTGATTGAAGAGATTGTCCGAAAAGTGTCATCTGCTATTAAAAAGCCTGTAACTGTCAAAGTGCGTATTGGCTTTGAAAATGAACCGATAGATATCGTGGAAATCGCAAAACGTATTGAGGATGCGGGTGCGGCAGCACTTGCCGTACATGGCCGTACCAGACAGCAATATTATTCAGGTACCGCAGACTGGGATACCATCCGCAGAGTAAAAGAAGCAATCACGATTCCGGTGGTCGGAAATGGGGATGTAGATTCTCCGCTGAAGGCAGAAGCTTTGATAAAACAGACTGGCTGCGATGCGGTCATGATCGGACGTGCAGTGAGAGGAAATCCATGGCTGTTCAGGGAACTGAATCACTACTTCCAGACAGGAGAACTGCTGGGACGCCCGTCGGCAGAGGAAATCCGTGAGATGATCCTGCGACATGCGAGAAAGCAGATAGAGCTAAAAGGTGAGTTTGTAGGAATTCGTGAGATGCGCAAACATGTCGCCTGGTATACCGCAGGAATGCGTCACAGCGCCGGACTTCGAAGAGAGTCAAATACGATTGAGAGCTACGAAGCATTGGAACAGCTTTTGTCCAGATTGGGATAAAATGAAAGCCGTGCCAGCCGATGAAACGGTGTTTTTTTGATGATGGAAAATGATAGAAAATCAGGTATATGATTTAATCAAAAGGCGCCGGGAATGCTTGACAATCCGGGCGCTTTTTTGTATAATACAGAAATTGTGAATATCCTAGAATAAGTCTGCCCTTTTTCAGGTATGATGTATCAGGAAGCACATAAATCCATGTAGTGATCCGGGGTGTATATAAGACACCATAGACTATATACCGGATGTTGAAAGGGAGTAAGGTTATTATGGAAGAAAAGAAAAACTTACTAACTTATGCAGGACTTAAAAAATTAGAAGAAGAGCTGCATGATTTAAAGGTAGTAAAGAGAAAAGAAGTAGCAGAGAAAATTAAGGAAGCCAGAGAACAGGGCGACTTATCAGAGAATGCGGAATACGATGCAGCGAAAGACGAACAGAGAGACATTGAAGCACGTATCGAAGAAATCGAGAAGATCTTAAAGAATGCTGAAGTTGTAGTTGAGGACGAAGTAGATCTTGACAAGATCAGCGTTGGATGTAAAGTAAAAGTACACGATTTTGAATTCGAAGAAGATATCGAACTGAAAATCGTAGGTTCCACAGAGGCTAACAGCCTTGAAGGCAAGATTTCCAACGAATCTCCTGTTGGAAAAGCACTTATGGGTGCTCACACAGGCGATGTAGTAGAAGTTGAGATGCCAGCCGGAATCATGAAATACAAAGTTCTGGAAATCCAGAGAAACGTATAAGAAACGGATGACTGAGGTGCGCGTAAAGATTTTCCATGCAGAGCATGACGCGCACCTTTCTGTGACTATAAAAGATTAATTGTAACTGTTCAGTACCTCACAGTTACGAGTCAAAATCCATTAAAAATCGCCTTCGGCGATGGGGTATTGACTTGTATTCTTAAGGATTTTGGCATGTTCATGCCAAAACACCTCGCGGGATAGTAGACTGCTGAATAGTTACGATTAATCAAATGAAATACAAGAATATAAGGAGGAATCAAGGTGGCACAGCAGAAGCAGCAGGAACAGGATTTAAACCAGTTACTGAAGGTACGTCGTGAGAAACTTGCAGATCTTCAGGCTAACGGAAAAGATCCATTTCAGATCACAAAATTTAACCAGACTCATCACTCACTCGAAGTGAAGAACCTTTACGAAGCACATGAGGCAGAACTTCTCAAAGACCGTCAGGAAGTAGATGTAACCGGTCTTGATGAAGAACAGGCAAAGGAAGCTGTTAAGAAAGATTACGAAGAAAGAAGAAGCATCATGGATGCAAGCCCGATCCACGTATCAATCGCAGGCCGTATGATGTTCAAGAGAGTTATGGGTAAAGCTTCTTTCTGTAATATCCAGGATTTACAGGGAAATATCCAGGTATATGTAGCAAGAGATGCAATCGGAGCAGACTCTTATGCAGACTTCAAGAAATCTGATATCGGCGATATCTTTGGTCTGGAAGGTTTTGCATTCAGAACAAGAACAGGTGAGATCTCCATTCATGCAGAGAGCATGACTCTTCTTTCCAAGAGCTTACAGATCCTTCCTGAGAAATTCCATGGTCTGACAGATACAGATACACGTTACCGTCAGAGATATGTGGATCTTATTATGAATCAGGACAGCAAGAGTGTATTTATCAAGCGTTCTCAGATCCTTAAAGAAATCCGTAACTTCCTTGCAGACCGTGATTTCATGGAAGTTGAAACTCCAATGCTTGTTGCAAATGCAGGTGGAGCAGCAGCAAGACCATTCGAAACACATTACAATGCACTGAACGAAGATGTTAAGCTTCGTATTTCTCTGGAACTTTATCTGAAGAGACTGATTGTTGGTGGTCTTGAGAGAGTTTTCGAGATTGGCCGTGTATTCCGTAACGAAGGTGTTGACACTCGTCATAACCCGGAGTTCACCCTGATGGAACTTTATCAGGCATATACAGATTACGAAGGAATGATGGAACTGACAGAGTCCATGTTCCGTTATCTGGCAGAGAAGGTCTGCGGTTCTGCGAAGATTTCCTACAATGGTATCGAGATCGACCTCAGCAAACCGTTTGAGCGTCTGACCATGAATGATGCAATCAAGAAATATGCAGGAATTGATTTTGATGAAGTTGCAGATGATGAAGCAGCTAAGAAGCTTGCAGATGAGCATCATATTGAATATGAAGAACGTCATAAGAAGGGTGATATCATCAATCTGTTCTTCGAGGAATACTGTGAGAAAGAACTGATCCAGCCAACATTTATCATGGATCATCCGATCGAGATTTCTCCTCTGACAAAGAAGAAACCTTCTGACCCGAACAAGGTAGAGCGTTTCGAGCTTTTCATCAATACATGGGAAATGTGTAACGCATATTCCGAGCTTAATGACCCAATCGATCAGAGAGAGCGTTTCAAAGCACAGGATGCTCTTGCTGACGCAGGAGATGAGGAAGCGAACCACACAGATGAAGACTTCCTGAACGCACTGGAGATCGGTATGCCGCCTACAGGTGGTATCGGATACGGAATCGACCGTCTGGTTATGCTGCTTACAGACAGTGCAGCAATCCGTGACGTTCTTCTGTTCCCGACAATGAAGTCACAGGGCGCTGCTAAGAACGAAGCAAACAACGTTGCGCAGGCTAAAACGGTTTCAGAAAAGCCAGTTGAGAAGATTGATTTTTCAAAGGTAGAAATCGAACCATTGTTCAAAGATGAGGTAGATTTTGAGACTTTCAGCAAGTCCGATTTCCGTGCAGTAAAGGTAAAAGAGTGTGTCGCAGTGCCGAAGTCAAAGAAACTTTTACAGTTTACTCTGGATGATGGAACAGGCGTAGAACGTACCATTTTAAGCGGTATTCACGCATTCTACGAACCAGAAGAACTGGTAGGTAAGACACTGATAGCTATCACAAATCTGCCACCTAGAGCAATGATGGGAATTGAATCTTGTGGAATGTTACTTAGTGCAATCCATGAAGAAGAGGGCGAAGAAAAACTTCATCTTCTGATGGTAGTATGACCATATTCCGGCTGGTGCAAAATTATATTAATATCAGTCGTATAAAACGACAAAAATATACGACTTACGACAAACTTACGACAGAAGATTAGGAAGAGGATGTAAGGTTTAAATAAGGCGACTAAACATAAGATTTAGTCGTCTTATTATTTTGTATTAAATACAATATGCAATATAATTTTAATTGTAAATTATATTGCAAAATACAATCAAATATGATACATTGAAAATGTACTTAATAGTATGTATTGAATTATTTTAAATCATTTGAAGGGAATGTGATGGATGGAAGAAAAGGGAGAGTCTATTAGCTTTGTGAATAGTAAGAATGAAAAAATTTTTGAAATTCCAGATGGGGATGCAATAAAGCTGATTTCAGAAAATGGAGACAGATATTATGCTCTTTGTCGAAGAATTGATGAATGCCATGTAAAAATTGATGGGGTTAGGTGGCATTTACAGGCATATGCACAAGCTATGGAAAAAAGGGGAATTATTTTCATGCCAGCGAAAAATAATCTGTAAATATTATATAGTACAAAATTCAGTAAGCTTCTTTCTACTGAGACTATAAAACATTAACCAACAAAAAGGACTGCCAGTTGAATTAATTTTCAATAAGGGCAGTCCTTTTTGATATTTTTAATGGTTGTGATTATTCTTCACTGTCCATAGCTTTGACGGCGTATTCTAAGCACTGGATAACAGCCTGATTTAAAGATAATTCTTTTTCCTGAGCGCGTTGCTCCAGATCATTTAGCAGATCAGCAGGAAGTCGAAAAGTTTTAGACCGGTATTCTCGTGATTTAGTTGATTTTAATTCAAATTTGGACATGGTTTTTTCCTCCTATATATACATCATATAAGATAAGATTAAATAATTATAGAATTATTTTTGCGATAAAATTTAACTTGTATTTTAAAATATATTATATAATGCATTGAAAAAATGACAGAATATCCGTTGGGGGAGCGTAGCAACCGAAGGGTTATTTTTATGAGAAAAAGTGAAAAGTTATTTTGCCATTATCTGTTTAAAGAATATAATACTATTTTGCTTAGTTTTCCAAAAAAGAATGCAGAGGAAGATACGGACGGAAACGCAGGGGAAACTATGATAGAACCGCTTTTTATAATGCGATGGAACGTTGGAATACACGGGAACTAGAAAAAATAAAATTTGTTGGAAAGTATTGGATGATTCTAGCGGATTTTATATATTGTACTTTTGGGTTGTCATTGAATGACCGCGCGTCGCATTCTCGTTACTTCAGTGATGAGTTAGAGCTTGAATGAAAAAGTAAATTCTACATTCTAACATACCTTGATTTTATGCGGGATTAAATTCTATTTTCGGAGATACACAACTTAATTTTTTTAGTATATAATGCTTTTATACGGCATAAACAGCATAGTTTTTTGCATGATAAAAGGACATCTGGAAATAGTGTGCAGGACTAAATTCCACATGTCTGTTGGAAAGACTAAATTCTATGCAATGAAACTTGCCTGTGCCTGTATTGTTATTATTATTTTATTAATGCTGGTATCAATGTGACTTCATCGGCTGGTATCTCTGCCAATCCTAATGCTTTATGAAGTCTGTTATCCAGCAGGAGACGGGATACTTCATATGGACTGTGTCCATTGAGGCTGTCCCGTTTTTCGCTGTTGATATGATTTAATAACAGCAGCGTTGTCTTGTCTGTCATTTTTTCAAAGCTTGTTCCTTTTGGAAGGACATACCTTATATATTCATGATTCTTTTCAAGAGCACCTTTTTGATCAGAACGGTTGGGATCACAATAATAAATACGTGTGCGTACTTCCCCATTTTTGCTATATTCCAGACTTTGCCGGTCCTGAAATTCATGTCCGTTGTCCGTAAGTATCACTTCGAAAAGTTTCTGGAACAGTTCAATTCCAAGTAATTCTGTTAAATGATCAAAAATCCTGGTTACTTCTTTCTGGGTCTGTTCTTCTAAAAGAAACATAAGCATAAGGCTACAGTTTCGAAAGAACATAGTCAGAAAGCAGGGACTGGTACCTTTTGCTCCTTCAACGGTATCCATCTCGACTACATAAACAGATTTGCTCGCTGCGATATATTCCAGAAATTCTTTATAGCTCCTATCTTTTCGGAAACTTCTGTCTTTAAGGCTGGCAGTAGTTTTTCTTTTCCGCTGCTTGTATACCACTTTACGGCGCAGATCTATGTTTCTGGCTTGAAAAACGCCACGGTCTATGTAAGAATATATGGTTCTTCTGGAACAGGCGATCTCATCAGCATGAGATGCGTAGATGTGGGCAATAGATTGTCCTTTTTTGAGAAGCGGTGACAACAGGATGTCCAGTTTCTGTATACTTTCCGGTGTCTGGTTTATCCCTTCTCTGCTGGTAGTCCTAAGGGTTTCATAGGAGTCCTGGGCGTATTTTGAAGAATAGATCTTTTTGTCCATCATGCAATTCGTTCTCTTGCTGCATCCATTGCACACATAAGGAGGTTTATTTAATTTTTCACATTCTCTTGGTTTATAAAATTTACAGACATCGCTGCATCTGAATTTTCTGCAGAGGACACATTTGCGCCGGCATTCATTATCACCGCACATATGCATGACATTGCATATATTTGTCCGCGGCTTTGAACTATCATAATTGTTTGCACAGGGAATAGGGGCAAATGCATCTGCGCTTCTTTCCCTGATAATGGAATGACGTCTGATTTCTTTGGATATGGTACTTGGATCCTTGCTTAATTCTATTGCAATACTTCTAAATGAATCACCGTTATTTAAATGCTGTTCGATTATAATACGTGCAGATAAGTCAAGATGTTTTTGGTTGCCTTTTGGTCTTCCTGTATTCATTTTATCCTCCTTCTGCACAGGCAGGGGATCATCTGCAGTAGTATTTTATAAAAAGAAGAAGGAAAAATCCATGCAGAAGTAAATTCTACAGGTATAGAATTTACTCTTGCAAGGTAGAATTTAAAAATACATTTAACCGTGATGAGTTAGACGCGCAATTTTTTTGTTAAAAAAAGAACGTATGTTTATAGAATAAGATATCTATGGTACAATTTGTTCATAGCACAAAATAAAAAAACAGTTCAGAGGAGAAGAAAATGCAGACGGTATCCAGTTATGGTGTGGAAATACGAAAACAGAATATCCCAATCCGCCAGACACTGGAAATCTATCGTCAGGCGGTCAGCTATCTGACGGAAATCTATGAACAGGTGTGGGCAGAACTGAAAATGATCCCGGAAGCAAAAAAACGCTTTAATGCAGCAGAACATCTGATTCACACAACGAAAAAGAACCATGCCCGCTTTGATTTTGACATCCGTTTTCCGAAGATGCCTTCTTATCTCAGGAGAGCTGCCATCCAGCATGCACTGGGAAGTGTATCGTCCTATGAAAGCCGGATGGAACAGTGGGAGGCAGCGGGAGAACTCTCCGGGAAACCGAATTTTACCTGTGAAAACCATGCCATGCCGGTCTTTTACCGGGATGTGATGTACCGCGAAGGGACAGAGGGAAAAGATGAGGCATACCTGAAACTGTATGACGGGCATGACTGGAGATGGTTCCGTGTGTGTTTAAGCCATACGGATATGGAATACCTGCGCAGGAACTGGTATGGAAAAAAAGCATCAGCCCCGACACTGGAAAAAAGACACCATAAATATTTCCTGCGTTTTTCCTATACAGAAGAAGTGGCACTTACTCAGACACCTGTAAGGGAACAGATCATCTGCAGCGTGGATCTGGGAATCAATACGGATGCAGTCTGTACCATCATGCGGGCAGACGGAACTGTCCTGGGGAGAAAGTTTATTGACTTCCCCAGTGAAAAAGACCGTATGTACCGCACACTGGGACGAATCCGGAGATTCCAGAGGGAACATGGATCTGCGCAGGCAGGGGAAAGGTGGGCATACACCAGACGTCTGAATATAGAATTAAGCAGAAAGATCGCAGGGGCAGTTGCAGAATATGCATGGGAGAATCATGCAGATGTGATCGTATTTGAGTATCTGGAAATGAACGGAAAGATATCGGGAAGTAAGAGGCAGAAACTGCAGCTTTGGAGAAAACGGGATATCCAGAAACGGTGTGAACATCAGGCACACAGGAAAGGGATGCGCATATCCAGGATCTGTGCATGGAATACGAGCAGGCTTGCGTATGATGGATCAGGGATAGTCCTGCGTGACTGGAGAAATCACAGCCTCTGCGCATTTCAGACGGGAAAAAGATATAACTGTGACCTGTCAGCTTCTTATAATATCGGGGCCAGATATTTTATCCGTGAACTTTTAAAACCCCTTCCGGCAACGGAAAGGTCTTTGCTGGAGGCAAAAGTCCCTGCAGTAAAGCGTAGAACCTCATGTGTTTATGCAGATCTAAGGGAACTCAGTTCTGAGATGGGACTCTTAATGGCTGCATAGATGCAGGCAGATATACAGCGGACTACCTGTAATGTGGGGACCTGCCATATCTGGCATGGGAAAAAGCGCATATCTGCGCAAACCTAAGTTACAGGCGTATCCGCCGATATTTAGTCTGACGCCTAAAGCGTCTGGAAGCACGTGACTTCAGT
>NZ_JBWLUT010000129.1:0-34378 GCF_056504575.1 Blautia sp. CGZ-1-C1 | reverse complement strand
GCTGAAGGCAAGATTGATTTCGCAGATAAGAGCGTAACAGAGAATACTCGTGTATCTGTATCCGATCAATCACATTGAAAACATCGTTCGCCCGATTTCTTCTGCACCGGCAGCTAAGAACGTAATCTTCCTGTCCGCAGATGCTTTCGGCGTACTTCCTCCGGTATCTATCCTGACAGAAGCTCAGACTCAGTACTATTTCCTGTCTGGATTTACAGCTAAACTTGCTGGTACAGAGCGTGGAATCACAGAGCCTACACCTACATTCTCTGCTTGCTTCGGACAGGCATTCCTTGAACTGCATCCGACAAAATACGCAGAAGAACTTGTTAAGAAAATGGAAAAGAGCGGAGCAAAAGCTTACCTGGTTAACACAGGATGGAACGGAACAGGAAAACGTATCTCCATCAAAGATACTCGTGGTATCATCGATGCAATCCTTAACGGAGATATCCTTAACGCTCCTACTAAGAAGATCCCATTCTTCGATTTCGAAGTTCCAACAGAGCTTAACGGCGTAGACACAGGTATCCTTGATCCTCGTGACACATATGCTGACGCTTCTGAATGGGAAGTAAAAGCTAAAGATCTTGCTGGAAGATTCATCAAGAACTTTGCTAAATACGAAGGAAACGCTGCTGGTAAAGCACTTGTTGCAGCTGGTCCTCAGTTATAATTATAATTGCTGAATTAAAGTTAATTATAATTAAATTATAATTTTATTGTCCAAATGAGTACGAAAGGGATGCGAGTAATTCGCATCCCTTTTTCATGTTGTTTCGGTGGTCAAGCGGATATTCGCAATCCGCTTCGCTACAGGGCTCTGAGTTTTTCTGCCACTTTCTCATATGCGGGTACCGGAACGTGATATTCTTCTCCCATTCTTACTACTTCGTAAACTAATCCGTCAATTTCGGACTGTTTTCCTGCCATGATATCCCGCTGCATGGAAGTGGTTGCTTCCGGTGCGAGGTTGGAAAGGATTTTTAAATTTACTTCTGCCATATCTTTCTGGAAAGGAACTCCCATGGCTTCTGCAAGTGCTGCGATTTCTTTTATCATGGTCTTAAAAAGTTCTCTGGCTTCGCCTTCTTTCTGGAAATCTGCGGCAGTTGCGTGGTAATAGAGTCCTGCTGCCCCGATCGGGGATACATAGGAAAATTTCTCCAGTGCTTCACGGCGGATGTTTTCCGAAAGAGTCCCGTCGATATGACTGTCACAGAGGTCTTTCTGAATCTCTTTCAGTTCCGGTCGGAATTCTGCTTTGTCTCTTACGCCGAATACAATGTGCAGGATCTGTCCATGCTGGAGAAGTTTTCCCGGTTCTTTAATGTTGGCAGAAACATAGATGCAGCCGTCCGTTACCAGAAGATCCGGCAATTCTTTCTGCATTTTTCCACCTGTTCCATATATATTCAACACTGGAATTACGATAGTATTTTTCCTGGCAATGCGTTTGATAAACGGAATCGTTTTCTGTAAGGAATAGCCTTTTACGCAGACAAAAATTACGTCCGGATGCTCTGCATAATGCTCCATATCTGTAGCAGGAATGCTTATGTTTTCCTCTGTTTTATCCCACATTTTCTCCAATGTAAGACCCTGTTTCTGGATCTTTTTCAGGTGTTCGCCTCTCACGATCAGGGTTACGTCCTTGCCTGCTTTTTTCATATAATATCCGATAACACCACCGGTTCCTCCGGCTCCAATGATTAAGTATTTCATATTTATTTTCTGCCCCGCTTTCATTGTTTTGATTCTTATATCATAGCACAATTGCAATTTTTCTTCAGTATATTTTATGCATTACGCTGACATAATTTTGCATTGACAGTTTATTTTTTGCCCTGTAATATCAATGGTATCAATATCAGAATATATTACGCAGGAAAAGTATTAAGATGGAACGATATCTGGAATTTAGAATAGATGAACAAACTACAGAACTTAAAATGGAAGCATTTCTGAAAAAGAATGCAGGACTTACAAAACGGCAGATCAGCCAGGCGAAGTTTCGGCCGGACGGGATTACCAGAAACGGAGTTCGCTGTCGTGTAACTGAGACAATATATCCAGGCGATGTGATCCGCGTTTGTCTGGAGGAAGCCGGGACTGCTTCTGCGCATCTTGAAAATTATAATGACGGAATCAGAAGTAAGGATTTGTCGGATTTCCATTCCAACAGAGCTTCCGCTCCAGTTTCCGAAACTTCTTTTTCTCTGAATATTTTATATGAAGATACGGATATTCTGGCAGTTGATAAACCGGCAGGAATGGTTACGCATCCAACGGGAATGCATTATACAGACAGCCTCTCCAATCTTGTTGCCGGTTACTTTCGAGAGAAAAATGAACAGGTCTGTGTCCGCCCGGTGGGGCGGCTCGATCAGGAGACTTCCGGGATTGTGGTTTTTGCCAAAAATCAGGTAGCAGCTTCAAGGCTTCAATCTGTAAAATCTCCATGCAAAATTCACAAGCAATATCTTGCCGCTGTATCCGATACTTTGCCTGTAGATATGCCTGGTGTCTGGCATACCTTAGATTTACCGCTGATGCAGGACCCGGAGAATCATCTGAAAATGAAAACTGCTGCTGATCTTTCCTTACATTCATCTGCATTATCGGGAAAAATCAAAACAGCAGTTACTCATTATCATACTCTTCCAGTCAGGACTGGTCGCTTATCACACTTAAGCTGGATACCGGACGTACCCACCAGATCCGTGTCCATATGGCATCCACAGGACATCCTTTGCTTGGAGATACTCTTTATCATTCAGACGATAAAATATCTTCCTGTGCTTCCTTTTCCAGGGCAGCCCTTCATGCATGGAAAGTTTCTTTTCAGCATCCTTTCAGAGATAAAATGCTCCTTCTGGAAGCACCATTACCTTTCGATTTTCGTGAACTGGTTTCACTTTCAGGGTCTGATCTGTTGTCTATTTAAGCTTCAAATTCTTTGATCAGATTTACCATTTCAATGGCACTGAGTGCACAGTCATAGCCTTTATTTCCTGCTTTTGTACCTGCGCGTTCAATTGCCTGCTCGATGTTTTCTGTGGTAAGTACTCCGAATAATACCGGAACTCCTGTTTCCAGTGATACTGATGCAATCCCTTTGGAAACCTCATTGCATACATAATCATAATGACTGGTATTTCCACGAATCACAGCACCTACGCAGATAACCGCATCATACTTTCCACTTTTTGCCATTTTAGACGCGATCAGCGGGATTTCAAAAGCACCTGGTACCCACGCTACCTGGATGTCCTCTTCTTTTACATTGTGACGTGTCAGCCCATCCATGGCACCACTTACCAGCTTGGAAGTTATAAATTCATTGAAGCGGGCTGCTACAATTCCTACTTTCATTCCATCTGATACTAATTTTCCTTCTAATGTTTTCATTTTTTCTGGTCCTTTCATCTGTAAATTTATATTTTTTAACCTGTACAGGTTTTTATATACGGTAAATTTTATTTTCGGGAACGTTATCGTTATATATGAAAATCCCCGCTGTATTTAATACTTCAGAATATGTCCCATTCGTAATTGTTTTGTCTTAAGATAACGCAGATCATACGCTGTGGCATTCATCTGTATCGGAACTCTCTGTTTGATCCTGATGCCAAATTCTTCCAACTGATAAACTTTATCCGGGTTATTTGTCAGCAGCCGCAGCTCTTTTACCCCAAGATTTCTCAGAATCTGCGCACCAATGTAGTATTCTCTTTCGTCTCCGGCAAATCCAAGTGCCAGATTCGCTTCGAGTGTATCCATTCCCTGTTCCTGAAGTTCATAGGCACGAAGTTTATTGATCAGTCCGATTCCTCTTCCTTCCTGTCTCATATAAAGGAGTATCCCTCTGCCTTCTTCCTCAATCTGGGCCATCGCCGCTGCAAACTGCTGTCCGCAGTCACAACGCTGTGATCCAAAAACGTCTCCTGTCAGGCACTCTGAATGCACACGGCACAGGACGTTTTCTCCATCTCCGATTTCACCTTTTACCAGTGCTACATGATGTTCCCCATTCAGGCGGTTTACAAATCCATACGCCATAAACTCTCCGTATCTGGTCGGCATTTTTGTGGTCGTCACGCGATCCACCAGAATATCATGGCATTTACGGTAATTCTGAATATCTTTAATTGTTATGAATTTAAGATTCCACTTTCCGGCAAGTTCCCGTAACTCAGAAGTCCGCATCATAGTGCCGTCTTCTCTCATAATTTCACAGCACAGCCCGCACTGTTTTAACCCTGCAAGTCTGCACAGGTCTACAGTTGCCTCTGTATGTCCGTTTCTTTCCAGAACACCGTTCTTCTTCGCCAGAAGTGGAAACATATGTCCGGGGCGTCTGAAATCTTCGGGTTTTGCATTCTCGTCCACACATTTCATGGCAGTAACAGAACGTTCTGCCGCAGAGATTCCTGTAGTGGTGCTGATATGGTCTACGGAAACAGTAAAAGCAGTTTCGTGATTATCTGAATTTTCTGCTACCATCTGCGGGAACTGCAGTTTTCTTACATATTCCTCAGACATTGGCATACAGATAAGTCCTTTTCCGTGAGTTGCCATAAAGTTAATATTTTCTGTTGTGGCAAACTCTGCTGCACAGATAAAATCTCCTTCATTCTCTCTGTCCGGATCATCCGTTACCAGAATAATTTTTCCATTCCGAAGTTCTTCCAGAGCTTCTTCTACTGAATCAAATCCGTTCATTTTTTCTCTCCTTATACAATATATTTTTCTGTTGTTAAGAGGGCAAAATCATTCGTATTGGCTGCTTATCTGGTTCGTGTTAGGCAGATAAAACATCCACTGTACAGTTCTGCATCAATCGAATAACCGCTTTGTGGTTAATTCTGTCAAAAGCCATACTTATTCAGAAAATCCCGTGTAATATTACTTTTTATCGGCTGTTCTTTCACAGGCGTTATTAATTTTTCCACGTATTTTCCAATTATGTCTGTCTCCAAATTGACGATATCTCCTTCTTTGCGTTCTCCGAGGACTGTAATCTTTACTGTATGAGGAATTGCAGAAATGGAAAAGTCTGTTTCTGAGACTTTTGCCACTGTAAGACTGATTCCATCAACTGTTACAGAACCTTTTGTCACAATATATTTCATAATTTGTGGTGAAGCCTGAATGGTGTACCAGACAGCATTATCATCTCTGCGAATTTCCGTGATTTTTCCTGTTCCATCCACATGCCCGGCAACAATATGTCCTCCGAATCTTCCATTTGCCGGCATTGCCCTTTCCAAGTTTACATGCTGCCCCGGTGAAAGCTGAATCAGCGCAGAACGGTTCAATGTCTCGTGCATCACATCTGCCATAAAACCATTTTCCAGACATGCAGTTACAGTAAGGCAGATTCCATTTACAGCTACGCTGTCTCCTGTTTTCAGGTCATCCAGTATTTTCTCTGCCTGTATCGTGAATACCGCTGAATTAGCTCCTTTTTTTATATTTTTTACAGTTCCCAGTTCTTCAACAATTCCCGTAAACATTTCTCTTCACCTCACTCTCTATGAGAAAATCATCTCCCAGTCTGATTATTTCGCTGTTTTTTAATAATACTGCGCTGGCAGGATCAGGAAATCCTTTTCCTTCCACCGGCGTCTTTGCTTCTTCGCCTCCAAAAAGTTTGGGTGCTATATAGGTCTGAACTTTCTGAACAATACCGCTTTCCAGTGCTGACCAGTTTAAAGAACCTCCTCCTTCCAGCAAGATACTGTCTATCTTTTCAGCTCCCAGAAGTTCCATTAATCTGTTTAAATCTATGTGTCCGTTTTTCTCCGGAACATACAGAACCTGGCATCCCAGTTCTTCATAATTCTTTATCTTCTGCTGATCTTTACTGCTGCTTGCAATGATTGTAGGAATTGTCGCTGCTGTTCTTACAATCTTAGATGTCAGTGGTGTTCTCAGATGGGAATCGCAGATAATACGCACAGGATTTCTGCTGTTTTCCAGTCTGCAGGTAAGCATCGGATCATCTGCCAGCACAGTTCCCACCCCAACCATAATTCCTGTATATTTCAGTCGCTGTTTCTGTACATGAATTCTGGCAGCTTCTCCTGTCACCCATTTGGATTCTCCTGTATAAGCGGCAATTTTTCCATCCATAGTCATTGCATATTTCATGACCACATACGGTTTTTTATTTTGGATGTAATAAAAAAATGCTTCATTCAATTTATCACACTCTTCTTTTAAAATATTTTCTGTTACTTCAATTCCATGATCCTTCAAAATCCGGATTCCTTTTCCTGCAACCAGTGGATTAGGATCTGATGATCCGATGATCACGCGTCTGATTCCAGCCTCCAGGATTGCATTCACGCATGGAGGCTGTTTTCCATAATGGCAGCAGGGTTCTAAAGTAACATATATAGATGCTCCTTCGGGTTCTTCCGTACATGCTGCCAGAGCTTCTCTCTCCGCATGGAGTTCACCGTATTTTCTGTGATATCCCTGACCAATGATCTTTCCGTTTTTAACGATCACAGCACCTACCATCGGATTAGGTGCTGTAAAACCCATTCCTTTTTGCGCCAGTTCCAAAGCCATTTTCATGTACTGCCTGTCCTGTTCCATATCCGTTATATTTTTCAATCCATCATCTCCTGCTCTTTTATAACAATTCCATAAAATAAAGCCCCGGTGTTTTTTCAACATCCAGGGCTTGGTAATTAATATTTGATATGAATTATCTTCCGATGAATCTGACTCTTTATTTCATCACTGAAATCACTTTAATTGATATAAAAAAGCTCTGGAATAAATTAATTATTCCAGAGCAGTCAGCTTTCACAGATCAGTTAATTCTTCTGTATCTCTACTGTTATCCTCTTTCATCCAGACTGTACTGTCGGCTTCGGAATTGCACCGAATCATACCTTACGGCTCGTGGGCTTTACCACCGGTAGGGAATTGCACCCTGCCCTGAAGATCTTATTTTATTTTTATCAGCAATTTTTGCGATTTATCTTGCTGATGTCTGACAGTATACTCTCAACTTTTATCTCTGTCAAGATTTTTTTCAGGAAAGTAATCTTCTTACCATATCTGCATTAAATGTCACACCTGTCAGGTGATCTACTTCAATCTGGTACAGGGCATTGGCTGCGATATGCTCTGCTGCCTGTTCCAGATCACGAATACCGCTTGTATTTTTATGCAATTCAACGATGGCATTCAGACCCTCTTCTGTTACTACGCATTCTTCTGCCTTGAGGCTCATGCGTTTCAGAACCTTCGGAAGGACGTATTTGGAGAAGATGATCTTCTTCTCTTCTGATGTATAATCCGGGATATCGATCACTGCAAAACGGGACATAAGAGGTGCGCTGATCTGGGATTTATCGTTTGCCGTAGCAATGGGATAAACGCCCACTGTGGGCACCATACATTCCATATAGTTATCTGTAAATCCAAGGTTGTCAAGCAGAGTAAGAAGTACGTCTGCAGGGTTTCCGTTGCCCTTACCTGACGCTGCTTTATCAAGCTCGTTGATAATAAATACAAGGTTGGATTCTCCTGCTGCTGAGAAAGCTTCCATGATGATTCCGGGCTTTGCGTTTGCATAGATTCTGGAACTTCCTGTAAGCTGTTCCGGATCATTGATGGAACTCATGTCCAGAGTTGTCCAAGGCAGTTTCAGAATACGGGCAACTGCGTATGCAATCTGGGATTTACCTGTACCTGCAGGGCCTACAAGGAGAAGTCCGTATGCAGGAAGTGTATGGGTACGGTTGATCTGGATGATGGTTTCAATAATACGCTGCTTTACAGATTCCATTCCGTAGAGTTCTTCATCAAGAATTCTACGTGCTTCCTGCGGATCGATTGCTTCAAAGTAGTTATTCTTCCACTGAATGTTCATCATAATGGACAGTGCACGCTGAGCGTGGCGTCTCTCTTCCGGAGATACCTCATGAGAGCGGGCAACTGCAAGGTTTCTTCGAGCCCAGAGGCGAATATTATCCGGCAGAGTTCTTCCGGCACAGGTCATAAAGTCAGTGATGCTCTGAATGCTTGTCAGCTTCATCTCATCCCCTGTTTCTTCTTCATCTTCATCCTCAACAATCTCTGCAGGTGCACTGCTTGCAAGAAGTCTCTCGATCATAAACTGAAGAAATCCGTCCTCTGCGGAAAGTTTCGTGCCGCCGCCAAAAGCAGTTTCACGAATCTTATAAACTGCATAACCATTCTCTTTATTCTCTCCTGAAAGGCGCACATTGATATGATTCTCCCCAAGCCATTTCAGAAGACTTACAAATCTTGAATCAATACTGATGATATCTGCACTGAAAACGCCGTCATCCTCTTTAAATTCAAAGGATGTACGTTTGATTGGATTAGTAAAAATACCGCAGGAATGATGTTTCCACTGACGGATGCTGTTATCCAGAATCATGATCGGTTTCTCAGGGGAAGTCTCCTTTTCATCAGACTGGAAAGTAGTGTAGGTACATTCAGACTGTACACCTGGTTTCTTGTCTGAAGCACCGCTGAAATCAAATACTGGCATGGTAAATACTCCTTTTATTTTATCCTTAATCAGTGTGTAATTTTTTATGTACAACTCTTTATTATTCTAGCAGAATCTTTTCTTTTAATCAATTCTGTAAATGTATTTATTGCATAATTATTCAAGAAATTATATCGTTAATGTTCACTCCGTTCACAGTAACATTATATCCTCATTTATTCCACCAAAATCATTGACGGTAACATCCGCAGGCTTTATAATAGGGATAACTGAGAATTTCCAGATTATTCTCTGGAAAATCGGAATTTACTTTTAGGAGAGCAAAATGAGCAAAATTATTTTAACCGGTGACCGCCCAACAGGCCGCCTTCATGTTGGACATTATGTTGGTTCATTATCCGAGCGTGTTCGTTTACAGAACTCCGGCTTATATGATGAAATTTATATTATGATTGCTGATGCACAGGCATTAACAGATAACGCAGAACACCCTGAGAAAGTTCGCCAGAATATCCTTCAGGTTGCACTGGATTACCTTGCATGTGGTATTGATCCTGAGAAATCCACAATCTTTATCCAGTCTATGGTTCCGGAGCTTACAGAACTCACTTTCTACTATATGAATCTTGTGACTGTAGCACGTGTACAGCGTAACCCAACTGTTAAATCTGAGATTCAGATGCGTAATTTTGAAGCCAGCATTCCTGTTGGATTTTTCTGTTATCCGATCAGCCAGGCAGCAGATATCACTGCATTCCGCGCTACTACTGTTCCGGTTGGAGAGGATCAGCTTCCGATGCTTGAACAGTGTAAGGAAATCGTACACAAGTTCAATACTGTTTATGGCGAAACTCTGACAGAGCCAGAAATCATTCTTCCATCCAATAAAGCCTGCTTACGTCTGCCAGGTATCGATGGCAAAGCAAAAATGAGCAAATCTCTCGGAAACTGCATCTATCTTGCTGATGAAGAGGCAGATGTCAAGAAGAAAGTTATGTCCATGTTTACTGATCCGAATCATCTTCGTGTGGAAGACCCTGGTCGTGTGGAAGGAAACCCGGTATTTATCTATCTGGATGCTTTCTGCAAACCGGAATATTTCGCAGAATTCCTGCCAGAATATCAGAACCTGGATGAACTGAAAGCTCACTATACACATGGCGGTCTGGGTGATGTTAAAGTTAAGAAATTCCTGAACAAAGTACTTCAGGCAGAGCTTTCTCCAATCCGCGAAAGACGTAAACATTGGGAACAGCATCTCGATGATGTATATGATATCCTCAAAGAAGGAAGTAAAGTTGCTGAGGCAAAAGCTGCTCAGACACTTCATGATGTACGTTCTGCTATGCAGATTAACTACTTTGACGATAATAGCCTGATTAAATAATTTCCCAGGATATAAAACAGGTTCAGATACGAAATATATTATTCGTGTCTGAACCTGTTCTTTGCTTAGCATTATTTTATTACTATTTTTCTAAATCCAGTTGTTTCTTTACAGATTTTCTCCGTTTCTTTTTTTCCTCATAGAGAGCTTTATCGGCATCTTTCAGTTCATCTGAGATTGCCAGTCCGCTACTGCATGTAACTATCGTGTATCCCACTGATAATTCCACATAATACGCTTTATCGGAATTCTCATTAAATGCTGCACTTTTCTTCTGGATCAGTCTACGAATCCTCTGTCCATCCTCAGCATTTCCGGGAAGCATTGCGCAGAATTCATCTCCGCCGATTCTTCCTATGATGCCATTTTCTCCCACCACAGATTTTAAAGTCTCAGCACATTTTTTAATGGCAAAATCGCCTTCTATATGTCCAAAAGAATCATTGATTTCCTTCAGGTGGTCCAGATCTGCAAACAGGATCAGCATCTCTTTTCCATCATTTTTTCTATTCATCTGAACTGCCTTTTCCATAAGTCCCCGGCGGTTCATACAGCCTGTTAATGCATCAGATTCCGACAGAAAGTTAAGGACTTCATTCTTTTCCCTGACTTCTCTGACCAGAGCTTCGAGTTTCTGCTGCATCCTTTTTTGCTCTTTCGACATCTGATACATACGCAGCATATTTCCAATCTGCCTGCTGATAAGATAAAATAAAGCCAGATTGGCAGGATTAATTTCCGCTGCCAGAACACCATATTGCATTTCTCCGGAAAAGAGACAAAGAATCGTCGCTACATAATTTTCGTTGTCTTTCTTTCCGCATATAACTCTTCCGTCCCTTGAATAATCTGTAGACACTTCCGGACGTTCATTCTCTTTATATGAAATAATCTGCTGTCCTATCTGATATGCAGCCAGATACATCTTATCTGGGCATTTCCATTCCTCATCTCTGTAATGAGCTACCGGTTCTTTAAAAATATAAAGATACGATGCTTTTGCGCTCAACGCGTTTAGCTTCACAAGTGCACGTCTATACATCTCCTGCTCATCATTCATATGACATATCATATCTTTGGAAATCAGCGGAACAAACCAGCTTTCCTGTTGAAAAGTACTGAAATGCTCTTTTTCACTTTTAATACTGTATGCCACGATCTTATCATTTAAGAGTCTCTTTCTCAGAAGTAAATTCTGAATGATCGTTCTGTCTGGCTTATCTTTTCGCAATTCTACCTGAATACATTCATCAACAAATTGATCCAGCACTTTCATAAAAGAATGTCCATTGAGCAGTCCGCCGAGTTCACTGTCAAACAATTTCTGCAGACCTCTCTTTATATTCTCTTCACTATCCGAAGTTCTGAAATCCACACTTAAAAGCAAACTCAGATAATCCCGTATTCTGCCCTTCAATTCTTTATTTGAATTGGCCGGAAGAACTTCCTTCAGCATACTGTCCAGATAACTCTCCACAATCGCTGTCCAATGAGTTTCTTTTCCAAGAATTGAAGTTTCCTCATAAGAATTTCTGTCTACTGAACATCCACATGACTCACGAATTCTTACACTCGCCGAAACTACCACAGAGTGGCATTTCTTTCCCTTGCACAATTCTACCGCGCCGATTATTGCCATATACCCCATATCAAAAGCATTCTGCAATACAGTTGTCAATGGCGGATTCATTGTCTCGGCAAGTTCCCAGTCATCAAAACCAGTAATCGCAATGTCCTTTCCGACAATCAATCCTCTTTTATTACATTCTCTATATGCAGTCTCTGCCATAACATCATTTGCACAGATCATTGCTTCCATGTCAGGATATGCATCCAATAAATGATTTACCTGTTTCTGCACACATGATGAATAATCTCCATAAGCAATCCGCTCCGGTCCAAACGGGATTTCATATTTCTCCATCACATCATATACCGCCTGCCTGCGTTCCCTGGCGTCTGTATTTCCATGAGGTCCCGCAAGATAGGTAAAATTTCTATACCCATGGTCCTTTACCAGATGTTCTGCTATGGCATACATTCCATTATAATTGTCCGTAATAATGGATGTAGATGTTCCTGTTTTGTCCCTTTCTTCGAGAAGAACACGTGGCTTATCTCTATATTTCTCCAGAAAAGTTGCACTCTCTTTTTCATCCAGAAAAATACATAATGATCCATATGCGATTACCAGCACATCCAGGTCCGCAAATGCCTGATAATCATATGCGGCATTAAACTGGTAGTCATAATCATCCTCCACATCTTCTCCAAAATATGATTTATAATAATAGCTGCTGTGAATTCCAAGGAATAATATAACATTGACATCCATCGACTGTGCTGCATGAAAAATCCCCTGCATTAGATCCATCGTATGCGGTGAATTTGCATTTCCTATCATCACACCAATTGTATATCTCTTCTTCACAACTTTTGGCTTCCTTTCAAAAAGCTTTGATTTGTATATTATTTTATAATATTTTTGGTTCCCATTCAATATATTTTAGCTATTTCTGTCAAAAATAAATGCATTGTATTTTCTATTCGTTTCCTATACAATATTTTTATATCATAAGATAAGAAATGTTGTTGCTGTTCACATCATTCTCAGTAATACAACACTTTTCTTATCTGTCAGAAAGGAGTTATTTAGCGTTATGCAATTTACATTTCCAAATTATTATAAAGAATTCTCCTGCATTGCCGGTGCCTGTCCGGACACCTGCTGTGCAGGGTGGCAAATCGTTATTGATGATAAAACTTTGAAAAAATATCAGCACTTTAAAGGTCCGTTCCGTAACCGCTTACATAACGATATCGACTGGAAAGAACATGTTTTCCGACAGTATGATCGTCGCTGTGCATTTCTGAATGAAGATAATCTGTGTGATATTTATACAGAAGCAGGGCCGAAAATGTTCTGCAAAACATGCAGAAATTATCCCAGACATATTGAAGAATTTGAGGGGTTACGCGAGATTTCCCTGTCACTTTCCTGCCCGGAAGCCGCAAGGATCCTTCTGTCTCAGAAAGATAAAGTAAATTTTATAACCAGGGAAAAAGAAACTCGTGAAGAAGTCTATGATGATTTTGATTATCTCCTGTTTACTGCATTGATGGATACGAGGGATATGCTGATAGCTATCATTCAGGACAGGACAATTCCTATGCAGAAACGTCTGTGGAAAATACTTGCGATCGCACATGATTTTCAGCTGTGCATAGATAAAAATGAGCTTTTTAAATGGGAAGATATGAGGAAACGCCATAAAGATTCCGGATACGGAGAAGAATTTTGCAATAAAATTCATTTTAAAATGAATCAATATAAAAAAGAAAATACCGCAAATCCTTCAGAGAAAACAAATATAACTAATGCCTCAGATGTAGCCGATATTTCCGGCCGTCCAGATTATTCCTGTAAAACGAAAGAATTATTCCAACAAATGTGGCAGACGATAGTTCCTGCCATGGAAGTCCTTCGTCCTGGGTGGAGAGACTTTCTGAATGAATCTCTGACTCCTTTATATACAGGAATTTCAGATGATCCGTCCGCAAAAGTAAGTCTTTATCCATATCAGAAAAGTGAATTCGATTATTACTACCCGGACTGGCAAATTCAGGAGGAGCAGCTTCTGGTTTATTGGATCTACACTTATTTTTGTGGTGCTGTTTATGACGATGAGATTTTTGCAAAGGTAAAAATGGCTGTTGTCTGTACATTATTTATCCACGAATTATCTGTTGGAATATACCTGAAAAACAACCGTCAATTTAGTCTGGAGGAGCAGATTCAGATTTGCTACCAGTTCTCCAGAGAACTGGAGCATTCGGATCTTAATCTGAACAAATTTGAAGAATTAATGTCAGAGAATAAGATTTTTTCATTTGAAAATCTGTTGAAAATTTGCTAAAAAAACTTGCTGTACATTGGTGTTTTCCCTCTGTGCAGCAAGTTTTTATTATTTGTCCATACCAGCTTTCTTTCTGGAGTCCTCTCTGACCATATCCCGCAGACTCTTCATATATTCACTGAAACTGCACTCTTTAGTTCCGTAGGTCATCTGTAGATCATATTCCAACGGAATCCAGGTAGAAAGATCAGCCTCATTATGCTGAATCAATGCTTCTAATTTGTCCAGAGCCTTATATATTTTTGCTTCTAAAGTTTCCAATGCCTCCATCTCAGCAAACAGTTCTTTCAAATCTGTTTTGTACGGCTCTGGCAAAGTGTCCAGCAGTTCATCCATTACAGAATTTTCATGCTCTGAATCAGCAGTAGTTTTCTCAAACGCAGGAATATCTCCTGTAATGGCTTCTCCCATGTCATGAAAGATACACATCTTGATTACCTTATCAATATCTGCCTCAGGAAATTCATCCTGCATAAAATATGCCATCATAGTAAGCCGCCAACTATGTTCTGCCACACTCTCATGCCGCCCTGAAGATGTATAAGAATGTCTGGTATTACATTTTAATCTTTCCGCTATCTTCAAAAAATCCAGAAATACTCTGCTATCCATATGTTTTCCCCTGATTATACTAACTTATCAAGAATAGAATGTCCGATTGTTCCCTCTGGCATTTTTACCTGAAAATTATCTGCAATAGTTGCCCCGATAATTGCAAATGTATCCTCTTCCTCTAACTGACCACCCTGTTCCATCTTCGGTGACCAGGAAATGAATGGTACATATTCTCTGGTATGATCTGTTCCTGTGTATGTCGGATCATTTCCATGATCTGCAGTAATAATCATAAGATCATCAGATGTCATCTCCTCCATCAGAACGCCCAGATTCTTATCAAATTTCTCGATTTCCTGTCCGTATCCTTCAGGATTTCTGCGGTGTCCCCAGAGTGCATCAAAATCTACCAGATTGGTAAAGCAAAGTCCATGGAAATCTTTCTTGCTGATTTCAATCGTCTGTTCCATTCCATGCACAGAGCTGTTAGAATGCAGTGCTTCTGTCACACCCTCTCCACAGAAAATATCATTAATTTTTCCTACACTGATCACATCGTATCCTGCATCTTTTAATGCATTCATAGCTGTTAATCCGGTTGGTTTAAGTGCATAATCATGACGGTTACTTGTACGTTTAAACTCACCTTTCTTCTTTCCAACATATGGTCTTGCGATTACACGTCCCACACGCCATTCATCTTTCATTGTAATTTCACGTGCGATTTCGCAGCAACGATAGAGGTTCTGAAGGTCGAATGTCTCCTCATTTCCGCAGATCTGCAGAACTGAATCAGCAGAAGTGTATACGATCATTGCACCTGTATTGATTTCTTCTTCGCCAAGTTCTTCAATGATTTCTGTACCGCTTGCACTCTTATTTCCGATTACACGTTTGCCACAGCGTTTCTCAAGTTCTGCAATCAGTTCTGGCGGGAATCCTGTATCTGTAAAAGTCTTAAATGGTTTCTCTGTCTTGATTCCCATCATCTCCCAGTGACCTGTCATAGTATCTTTTCCATTGCTGGCCTCACTGACACGCATAAAACGTCCCATCGGATTCTCTACCTTCTCCATTTTACCTGCCTGATGAAGATTTATCATTCCCAGTTTCTGCAGATTCGGAATATCCAGAGTTCCCATCCGTTCCAGAATATGTCCGAAAGTATCTACACCCTTATCTCCAAATTTCTCTGAATCAGGCATCGCCCCAATTCCCAGTGAATCCAGAACGATCACGAATATTCTCTTATATTTCTCCATTTCACCATATCCTTTCTTTTTTATTTTACAACTAAGTAAGCCCCCACTTTATTCGCAAAAGTAATCTTTTACAAGCAGGGACTTTCTCTGTCTATTTTTTATCTATATCATATCATAATTTTATGTTTCAGGCTATCATAATCTTAATTTTTTTGATAAACCTAATAAAAAATTTATCGTTTCTGATTTACTCTGCTAATCATCGTTATCAGGTGTTCTGCGCAGCTTCTTATTTCTTCTTCTGTAAGTTTTCCTTCTTTATATGCCTGTAGGATGTTCTTATCATCGTCTGGATTTCCAGGCATGATGATGTCATTTCCTGCTGCCGCACATTTCCATGGAGTACTTCCATCCTCCGGCACTGTTGTGTTCCAGTCTGACATAATGGCGCCGTCAAATCCCCATTCCTTTCTGGCAACTGTTACACATAAATCTTTACTGTTTGCTGCATGCACTCCATTCACCAGATTATAAGATGTCATAATGGAAACCGGATTTCCTTCTTTTACTGCAATTTCAAATCCACGAAGATAAATTTCCCTAAGTGCACGTTCTGATACACGGGAATCTACACCCATACGGTTATCTTCCTGATTATTACATGCAAAATGCTTGATCGTTACTCCACATCCCGGTTTGCTTTGCACACCACGTGTTACTGCTGCCGCTAACATTCCTGTAAGATACGGATCTTCTGAATAGTACTCGTAATTTCTTCCGCATAACGGATTTCTGTGAATATTCATTCCCGGTGCCAGCCAGAGATTCACATGGAATTCTTCCATTTCTTCTGCAATTGCTTTTCCAAACTTCGTCATAAGCTCTGTATCCCATGTCTGAGCCAGTGCTGTTCCTACCGGAAAAGCTGTGCAATACTGATAATAAGTATCTGCATTTTCATGATATACTCCCGGCTCCAGGATTCCATTTTCCAGAGATCCAAGAACGCCCATTTCATAAATGCTGTCGGTTTCTTTATTTACCTGATACCACTGTCTGAGACGAATACCGGCAGGACCATCAGCCATAACAAGTGACGGGACTCCACATTCTTCCAGTGCGCCACTGGTTTCTCCAGCAGAACCTGGTACGCGGATTCCAGCTGCTCCTAAAGTACTGATATTCTCTGAAATTTTTCCATAAAGTAGTGGAATCAGTTCTTCAGCGGATTTCTCTGCTATCTTTGAAAGGACTTTTTTATATTCATTGGTGAGAGATCCTTTATTTTTCTCTACATCGTTAGTTTTCTCAGAAGGTGTCGACAGACAACGCGGTTTAAAAAGATATCGTGGTACCTGTGCCAGTTTCTCCTCTTTCTGATATTGTATAAGTTTTTCCTGCATTTCTTCAGACAGATGAATACAATCCAGTTTCTCCTGCAATGGGCAGATTTCATCCAGCTGTTCAAGTTCTTCATAATCTGGAACTTCCAAAATCGCAGCAAATTCTAAATTATCTGAGTTGTTTCCAAGCATAAGGCCATAGCTGCCTTTTTCCATTATCCAGGTATGTGAATCCTCATTGAAAGATGCCAGTTGTTTTTCCTGTATTTCTATGATAAGTGTCTGTGTTTCCCCAGGCTGCAGAAGTCTGGTTTTGGCAAATCCCACTAATCTCTTATATTCTTTTTCAAAATCTGTTCGTGGAAATGTGGTATAAATCTGCACTACTTCTTTACCGGCATATTTATTTCCTGTATTTGTAACCTGCACCTCTGTTCTGATCTTGCTTTCCTCAATCTTCAGTCCACAACATTTAATCTCAAAGGAAGTATAAGAAAGACCAAAACCAAATGGAAACAGCGGCTTTTTCCCGAAACTGTCAAAATACCTGTAACCTACAAAAATCCCTTCTTTATATTCCTCTTTTTCCAGATTTCCATTCAGATATCCATATTCTTCAGAAGACGGATAATCCTCATAATGTCTTGCCCAGGTTGTCGTCAGTTTACCACTTGGTACTTCTTTTCCCAGAAGTACATCCGCCAATGCATCGCCGCCTTCCTGACCCAGCTGGGAAATATTAAGAATTCCTTTTATATTATGTGTCTGTTCCAGAATTTCAGTCAATTCTACCGGGCCGCCGGCATTAAGAATAAGAATCACCGGCTTATTCATTTCTGCAAGATAGCGTAAATCAGCGGCTTCCCTTGTGCTCAGATAATAATCACCTTTCACTTTTCGGCGGTCTTTTCCTTCTCCTGAAATACGACTGATCACATAAATTATAGCTTCAGCCTGACAGATATCTTCTTCTCGAACCTCGCGTCCCAATGGCATCTCGAACGGATTATCTGCATAGGCATCAAAAGGATTGTCTACTTTTTTTGCCTCTTCCAGAACTTTTTCTTTCCATGCTTCCCTTGCCTGCTCATAACGATTGTGATAATCGCTGATCCAGTCTTTGCTTACAATTTTTACACCGGCTTCTTTTAACCCCTGATAGATTGAAACGTTTTTTCTGTTATTAACATCTCCCGAACCAATTCCGCCTTTTACTGTTTTTTCTGCCCCACATCCAAGGACTGCTACTGCTATATTCTTTTTTAATGGCAAAATTCCTTCATTTTTCAGCAAGACAATTCCCTCTGCCGCTGCTTTTCTTGCAAGCCTTCCATGAAGTACTTCTCTTTCAGATGGCAGTTCCTGTCTGATTCCACTGTAAATCCATTTTTTCATAAATTTAGATACTCCTGTTTTATAAAATATTGTTCTTTTCTAAAATTTGTTTGAAAATACTATCCGATAATGGCAGATTCCCATGAAAAGAACCTCCATAGCATTCTCTCTACGGAGGTTCTTCTTTTTATTTATGAAGATTCTATTTATTTTCTTATTCTTTTTATTCCTTTACACCGCCAAGTGTAACACCTGCAATAATATATTTAGATAAAAGCAGATATACTATAATGATCGGTACGATGGCCACTGTGATCATCATGTAAATTTTACCCATGTCAAAGTTCATATAGTCAGCTCCTCGCAGGGTTGCGATCAGAATCGGCACTGTCATTTTATTCTTTGACTGAATGATCAAAGCCGGAACGAAGTAATTGTTCCAGGATCCTACAAATGTAAAGATTGCCTGTACCGCTACTGCCGGTTTCATAATCGGAAGTACAATACTGTTAAAGGTTCTAAACTCTCCGGAACCATCAATTCTTGCCGCTTCCACAAGGGATAAAGGAAGAGAAGACTGAAGGTAACTATACATAAAGTAAAATACTGCAGGAGATGCAATAGATGGAATGATCAGCGGAAGTAAAGAGTCATACATTCCCATCTTTGTGATCAGTCGTAAAAATCCCATTGCTGTTACCTGTGTAGGCATAACAAGAATTGCCATAATAAAGGTAAAAGCTGCTTTCTTCATTTTAAAATCATAAGCATATAGACCATAAGCTGTCAAAGAAGAAAAATATGTACAAAGTGCAGCACTGCAGGAAGATACAACAACACTGTTAAGAATACCGCGGAACATCGGGAAACTTCCGTCATTTGCCACATTCTTCAGATTCTCAAGAAAATATTTTCCGGGAAGTGTTGAAAATCCTTTCTGCAGATCCGCATGGGAACGTGTTGCATTTACAATCAGAATGTAAAAGAAAAACAGACACAGGAAGGATAAAAAGATCAGCACAAGATGAACAAAAATACTGCGCACACGACCTGATGTATTTGATTTCATAGTTTATCTCCTCCTTCTTTCTTCTTTTGCTTTTTTCTTTGCAGCTTTCTTGGAACCATCCGGGTCTGTGTCATTTGTCATCTTATATACAATCATACATAAAATACCGCTGACAATAAACAGATATACGGACAGTGCACCTGCCATACCATAGTTCTTGCTCTTTAAGTGGCTGTTCAGGAACATGATCAGAGTCATAGATGTACGGTCTGGATTTCCCTGTCCATTCGTAAGAATCTGAGGAACATCGAACATCTGAAGACCACCGATGATAGATGTGATCAGTGTATAAGCAAGGATCGGACGGATCAGCGGCAGTGTGATATAGAAAAATCTCTTGATACTGTTACAGCCATCCAGTTCAGATGCTTCAAAAATATCCATACTGATACCCATAACAGCAGCCATCAGCATAATTGTTGTATTACCAAACCACATCAGGAAGTTCATAAATCCGACCAGAGATCTGGTTCCGATTACAGAACCCAGGAAATCTATCGGGTTTTTAACCCATCCCAGAGACATCAGAATAGAGTTAATCGGTCCGTTGGTAGAGAACATGGTAAAGAACAATAATGCAAATGCAGAAGCCATGATCAGGTTAGGAAGATAAATAACAACCTTGAAAAACTGCTGTCCATGGATCTTCAGACGCGCATCTGTAAACCAGCATGCCAGAACCAGTGCGATCACGATCTGCGGTACAAATCCGATTACCCACAGAATCAGTGTATTAGCACTGTATTTGAACATATCTGACTTCAACAGACTCAGATAGTTTGCCATTCCAATAAAATTCGGTCCGATTTCTTTAATTCCTGAACGATAATATTCATAGAAACTATAACGTACAGTATCTACCAGCGGAATCAAAGAAAAGATTAAAAAAGTTATAAAAAATGGAAGGATAAAGATGTATCCCCATTTTGCATAGCTGATGCTTTTCTTTTTTTTCATAGTTCAGCATTCCTTCCTTTACATATTAGTGCCAGACACACATCGCGTTCATGCGTGTCTGGCAAATACAAATGCATCTGTACAGGTTATTTACACCTGAAACTTTTTAACTGTCAATTCAAAAGCGTTTATTATTCAGCCCAGTTAACTTCCTGGATTTCCGGATAACGTTCTTTGATTGCTGTTTCAAAGTTTGATTTTGCTTTGTCATAGTCTACCTGACCCTGGAAGTAATCGCTGAAAGCGTTCTGGATCAGTTCTACACATCCCTGGTCATAAGCAGAAAGTGGTGCGATCTTGATGTTCTCTGCAACCGGTGCGAAATATGTAAATGGATTCTGTCCGCCAAGGAAGTCAGATGCGAAAGTATCATCTGTTGCAACTTCCTGCATACCACTCTTTGTATTTGTAAAGTCAGAATAATCTTTGGAAATCTTTAATAAATTGTCCTTATTTCCTGTCAGTGCAAGAATGATATCTTTTGCATGTTCCGGATTATCTGTTCCTGTTGCTGCATGGATGTAAGAACCGCCCCAATTGTATTCCTGTGGTGGATTTGTAACAGCCCATTCTCCGTCTTCTCCATCCCAGTTTGGTTTCAATGTAAAGTCAATTCCCCATGCCGGGAAGAGGAATGCAAATACTTTGGATTCAGATCCCATAGCTTTGTTCCAGTCATCATTCCACTGACCTTTTACAGTTTTGTTCAGGTATCCTGCATCCAGCCATTCTTTGGAATCTTTGATCCAGTTCATTACCTGCTGGTCTACATTAACAGTTGTTGCACCGTCTTCTACCCATGGCTGGGAAATGCTGTTTCCATACAGTCTGAATGTATCAGCATAAGAAGCAAATGTGTAATATCCTTTTGCTTTCAGTTCTTCAGCTGTAGCTTTTGCTGTATCCCAGTCTTTCATTTTCTTGCCTACTTCTTCAGGATCGTCGGTTCCGAACACATCTTTGGCAATATCACGACGATATACAAGAAGTCCAGGGCAGCACTGCCATGTAGATCCTCTCTGTACTCCATCTGCATCAGATGCAGTTGTTTTTGTAAAGTCATACTGATCTGCAAGATCTTTGTCAGGATCAATTCCAAGATCTGTCAGAGGCATTGCCACATCCGCTGCTGCATCTGTATATTTGTATACATAATCTGTTTCTGATAAGAAGATATCTACCTTATCATCTGCTGATGCATCAGCCTGATTCATAAGAGCTTCATCAAGTTTCTGCTGATAAACACCATCCTGATTTGGATTTATGATCCAGTGAATTTCTGTTCCATCGTTTAATGTTGTTACTGTTCCGTCTTTGGATGTTTCTTTTACTTCAGGATATACTGCTTCCAGACGCTGACGGAATTCATCATTCCAGGAATAAATATTGATTACTTTTCCTTCTTCATCTGCATGTACGATTGTAGCGGTTCCGCCCATTGTACCTGCAATTACGGATGCTGTAAGTAAAACAGCTAATGCTTTCTTTTTCATTAAAAAAGCCCTCCTTTTTCTTTTTTTCTCTTTGTGAGTTTCTTGCCTCACCTGATGTATCAGATTATAGCTTAAGCTGCTTTTCGGGTATATTATAATTTCCACCAAAATGTCAGATTCATGACCTCATTGTGTTCTTTTTATATACAGACAGATTTTGTCATTTAATAAGGAAATCTTTCCTAAAATCATAATCTTTCTGTTTTTTTATTAGTATTTTTGTATAAAAAGTACCATTTTTCTATAAATCAGCCAGATGAATATTCGCAATCTGATTCATTACCTGCTCATATATTTTTCTGAAATTGTGTTATTTTATGTCATGATTCTGATACTTACTTCATGTTTCTTATTTCCGAAAGATCTCAGTTCCGATATAATTTCCATACAGCAATATTTATGGAAGGAGAAAAATGTTGAAACATATTAAGTTTATTGATAATCATGGAAGCTTTTGTGTGAACAGACCGGAAAATACCAGTTATCTTTATTTTCCTCTTGCATCAGAAGCAGGTCTGAAAAGTTCCGTCACACCAGTGCTTGGAGGTGACAGCAAAATTGATCAGGATACCTTCCTGCTGGAACCGGTCAGTTCCGAAAATCTTCATAACAATCGTTCTTCCAGAAATTTCTGGATCGTAAAAGAAGGACACATTCCTTATTCAGTAACAGGTTCCTCTGCTCAGCAGGAAGCCGACCGTTTTACTGACAGGCAGGAAGACAGTGAACTAACCGCCGGATTCATGTGGCAGACTTTGAAAAGGACTTCCAGAGAACTTGGCTTCATCTCCCACAGTTACTTCTTTTATCCCCAAAAGTGATAATGTGGAGATTATGTATGTGACGGTTGAAAACCAGACAGATACTGTACAGAAATTTACTGCATATGGTGCAATTCCTGTTTACGGAAGAAGTGCGGATAACATTCGTGATCATCGAAATGTCACTTCCATGCTCCATCGTATCGAGACAACAAAACATGGATCAATGCTTGCCCCACCATGTCATTTGACGAGCGGGGACATCAGCCAAATCATAAAATCTATTATGTAAATGGCTGTTCCGGAAAGGGAGAAAATCCGATTTCCTATTATCCGACTGTAGAAGATTTTATCGGAGAAGGTGGTACCTATACACATCCACGCACAGTATATGAAGGATATAAAGGAGTTCCCGCACACAGTCTGGCAGCAGGAAAGGAAGCAATGGGTGCTTTCTGTTTCTCATCTTTCACACTGGCTCCCGGTGAAAAAACAGACTTTATTTTATTATCAGGTATTGCCGACAGTAAAGAAGAAATTGAAAATATTTTTGAAAAATACAATACTTCCGATAAAGTAAAAAATGCACTGGAAGAAACCAGAATTTACTGGAAAAAACAGGTAAACGTTGACTTCCACACACAGGATCCTGACTTTGACAGTTATATGAAATGGGTAAGTTTCCAGCCATTCCTGCGCCGTTTATTTGGCTGTTCTTTCCTTCCTCATCATGATTACGGACGTGGTGGACGCGGATGGCGTGATCTGTGGCAGGATTGTCTTTCTCTTCTGCTGATGAATCCTCAGAATGTAGGTGCCATGATTGAAAAGAATTATGGCGGCGTACGTATTGATGGTACAAATGCTACTATTATCGGAGACGGTGACGGCAATTTTATCGCTGACAGAAACGGAATCGCACGTGTATGGATGGATCATGCACTCTGGCCGCTAATCACGACCAGTCTTTATATTAATCAGACCGGAGATATAGAGATCCTTAAGAAACAGGTTCCTTATTTTAAAGATGCACAAACCATGCGCGGCACAGAAATTGATACTCTCTGGAATGACGCATATGGAAATAAACAGCGCACCGAAGACGGTCAGGTATATACCGGAAGTGTTCTGGAGCACATTCTGATCCAGCAGCTTGCCGCTTTTTATGATGTAGGTGTTCATAATATTTACCGTCTCCGCGGAGCTGACTGGAACGATGCCCTGGATATGGCAGCAGAAAATGGTGAAAGTGTTGCCTTTACCTGTGCTTATGCGGGCAATCTCCACACTCTTGCTTCCATATTACGCCTTATGGAATCTGCAGGCGAAACCAGTATCCCGCTGTCAGAGGAAATTGAAATCCTGCTGAACGACCAGACAGATATGTTTGACAGTGTATCTGAAAAGAAAAAGGTTCTTACTGAATATGCCAAAAGCTGCAGGCATAACCTGAGCGGCAGAAAGAAAAACTTCTCTCTCTCCACACTTGGTGCCAACCTGATCCAGAAATCCAACTGGCTGACAAATCATATCCGTTCACAGGAATGGATTGATGGCAAAGACAACGAAGAAGGATGGTATAACAGCTATTACGATAATCATGGAGAGGCAGTGGAAGGTTTCCACCATGAACAGGTGCGTATGATGCTCACGGGCCAGGTTTTCTCTATTATGGGAAATGTTGCCACTGATGCGCAGATCAGAAAAATCGTAAAAAGCGCAGATCATTATCTTTACAGAAAAGAAATTGGCGGTTACCGCCTGAACACAGATTTTCAGGAACTGAAGTTTGATATGGGACGTATGTTCGGTTTCGCTTATGGCGAAAAAGAAAACGGTGCTGTTTTCTCTCATATGGCAGTTATGTATGCAAATGCCTTATATCAGAGAGGCTTTGCAAAAGAAGGCTGGAAAGCATTGCGTTCTCTGTCTGATACAGCTCTCGACTTTGATACCAGCCATATCTACCCGGGAATTCCTGAATATTTCCGTTCAGACGGACGTGGCATGTATCATTATCTGACAGGTGCTGCAAGCTGGTATCTTTTTACCATGATCACAGAGGTCTTTGGTGTCCGTGGAGTTTTCGGAAACCTTTTGATTCATCCAAAACTTCTGGCAGAACAGTTCGATGAAGCAGGAACTGCTTCTGTCTCTGTTACTTTTGCAGGAAAACAGTTCCATGTTACCTACCGAAACACAGACAGAAAAGATTATGGTTCTTATCATATCGCCGCTGCGGACTGCGACAAAACAGCAATAGAAATCGTAGAAGATTCCCATATTATGATCTCCAGAGAATTTATTAACAACCTCTCTTCTGATCTTCATGAAATTACAGTAACACTTGCCTGAAAACAATAGCTGCTCAGCCTCCATAAAAGCAGTCGACAGGCAGTTATAAATATTGTTCTAACAGAAAGGATTTACTATATGAAATACGGATATTTTGACAATGAAAACCGAGAATACGTGATTACTAATCCGGCAACACCTGCACCATGGGTAAACTATCTGGGTTCCCCGGAGTACGGTGCAATCATTTCCAATAATGCAGGGGGCTACAGTTTTGCAAAATCCGGTGCAAACGGACGTATCCTGCGCTATGTTTTTAATAACTTTGACCAGCCGGGACGTTACATTTACATTCGCGATGACAGATCATCAGACTTCTGGTCTGCATCCTGGCAGCCTGTAGGCAAAGATCTGGCTCAGTATAAGAGCGAATGCCGTCACGGAATCGGTTATACAAAAATTTCTGCCGACTACAGCGATATTCACTCAGAAGCCCTTTACTATGTTCCTCTTGGAAAAAGTTATGAAGTATGGGCATTATCTGTGACCAATCATTCTGATCACGAAAGGAACCTGACTCTCAGCGGATATGCAGAGTTTACCAACCACAGCAATTACGAACAGGATCAGGTTAATTTACAGTACTCTCTTTTTATTTCTCGTACACTGTTCGAAGGAAACAGAATTACTCAGCAGATTCATGGAAATCTTGATGCAATTCCTGAAAATGAGAACGTAGATGAGAAAAATGTGACAGAACGTTTCTTTGGACTTGCAGGTGCTGAGGTTTCTTCTTACTGTGGGGACAAAAATGAATTTCTCGGAAGTTACCATGGATATGGAAACCCTGAAGGTATTGTCTGTGGTGATCTTGGTGATAAGACAAGCTATAATGAAAACTCCTGTGGTGCTCTCTCCTGCAAAATAACTCTTAAAGCAGGTGAAACCAGAACAATTGCTTTTCTTCTTGGAATGAAACCGTCATCTGAAGCTGCTGAAGTAATCAGATGTTACGAAAATCCGGCTCCAACTGTAGCAGAAGAACTGAAAGCATTAAAAGCTGACTGGAACAGTAAGCTTGATAATCTTAAAGTCAGCACTCCAAGTCCGGAATTTGATACTATGATTAATACCTGGAACGCATATAACTGTTTTATGACTTTCATCTGGTCCCGTGCAGCTTCCTTCATTTACTGTGGACTCAGAAATGGATACGGATACAGAGATACTGTACAGGATATTCAGGGAATCATCCATCTGGCACCGAAAATGGCACTGGAAAAGATTCGTTTCATGCTGTCTGCGCAGGTAAATAACGGTGGCGGACTCCCTCTTGTCAAGTTTACTCACACACCTGGAAAAGAAGATACTCCGGATGATGCTTCTTATGTACAGGAAACCGGCCATCCGGCTTACCGTGCAGATGATGCATTATGGCTTTTCCCAACTGTATATAAATATATTTCAGAAACCGGAAACACTGCTTTTCTTGATGAAGTGATTCCTTTTGCCAACAAAGAAGAAGCTACTGTATACGAGCATCTGAAACGTGCAGTTGCCTTCTCCCTTGATCACCTTGGACCGCACGGAATGCCTGCCGGACTTTATGCAGACTGGAATGACTGTCTCCGTCTGGGTGCAAACGGAGAATCTTCTTTTGTTGCTTTACAGTTCTATTATGCAATGACAATCCTGAAAATCTTTGCCGAATATAAAAAAGATACAGAATATGTACAGTATCTTGAAGAAACTCAGAAAGCATTTGGCGAAAAAGTTCAGGAACTGTGCTGGGATAACGACCGCTTCGTACGTGGTTATACAGAATCAGGAGAAAGAATCGGTGAAGCTGCTGCTCCTGAAGCAAATATGTGGCTGAATCCTCAGAGCTGGGCTGTCATCAGTGGTCTTGCCAGCCCTGAACAGGGAGACGCTGCACTGAACAATGTATACGAACGTCTAAACACAAAATATGGTGCAATCCTTATGGATCCGCCTTATCATGCGCATGCTTTCGATGGTGCACTGGCAGTTATCTATAATCAGGGTACCAAAGAAAACTCCGGTATTTTCTCCCAATCCCAGGGCTGGCTGATTCTTGCTGAAGCACTCCGCGGTCATGGAGAACGTGCTTTTACTTATTTTATGGAAAATTCTCCTGCTGCGCAGAATGACTGTGCCGAAATCCGTCGTCTTGAACCATACTGCTATGGTCAGTTTACAGAGGGAAAAGCAAGCAAACACTTTGGACGCTCTCATGTTCACTGGCTGACAGGAACTGCTTCTACTGTAATGGTAGGATGTGTGGAAGGTATCCTCGGACTTCGCCCTGATCTTGAAGGACTTCGACTGTCTCCTTCTGTGCCAAAAAGCTGGAAACACTTTGAGATTGAGAAAGTTTTCCGTGGAAAACAGCTTCATATCTCTGTAGAAAATCCAGACAAAAAAGAATCTGGCTGCTGCAGTCTGGTTCTTAACGGACAGAAATTAGCAGATAATTATATCCCTGAAAACCTTCTTCAGGATAAGAACGAAATCATATTAACTCTTTAATCCCCCGATATTACCAGATGAAAATAAACGGCCGGCTTACAGAAAATTTATATTTCCTGTAAGCTAGCCGCCTGTTTTACTTATCTTAATATTTTGATTAATCCTGTTCTTTTTTCAGTTCCGACTCTGATGCGACACAAAGTTCTTTTTCTATATCCCAGTGTATCATATAATGTTCATCCCTGTATTTACCCGGTGTCATTCCCGTAACTTCCCGAAACTGCTGGATGAAATGACTCTGGGAAGAAAAGGAAAGACGGTTTGCAATCTCAATGATCGAATAATCACTGTACTGCAAAAGATTTTTCGCCATTTCTATCTTCTGTCTGCGGATATAGGCACTGACCGATATTCCTGTTTCTTTTTTAAATAATCTGGAGAGATAGCTCGCAGATACTCCAAGTGAATCTGCAAGATCTTCTATTGTAATTCGTTCTTTGATATGAGAATAAATGTATTCTTTACTTGCGTTGATATGTTTAGAATAAGTGTTGTCTCTGAAATATCTGCGCATTTTTTCAGTATAATCCATCACCATCTCATCATGAAGGCTCTGAACCTCTTCTACTGTATGAATGCCATCCAGCTTTTGAATATAAAAATCACTCAGCCGAAATGCCTGTTCCATTTCCATTCCATTCTGTTTACAGATTCTGGTTATCATTGCCGTAGTTATCACAAAATGATATTTCATATTTGTGACCGCATTTCTGGACAAGATTCCCACACCTTCACACTCTGTAAATCTCTCTTGCTCACAGTTTTTCTTTACCGCATCTATGTCACCACTTGCAACTGCACGATAGAATAAAAATTCTTCTGTTGGTTCTCTGTGCTCAATTTCATCAAACTCATCTTCTGCTTCAAAAAGAAGCCATTCATTCTGATAACTCATATGTTTCTCCTATGCCAATGCCAGTAAATCTTTCCCTTCTTTCAGTCTCTCATAAAACTGAATATAGAAATCCTGATTCTGCTTATAAGGTTTTATATAAAATCTGTTTACCACAAAGAGATTCAGATTTTTGATCAGATCTGAATCCTCGGAGTTATATATTACCTCCTGCACATCCAATAAGAAATAATGCCAGTCATTGACAAATTTCTCATAATTTTTCAGGTCCGGAGTATCAATCCATTTTTTTACTTTTATTTTACTTCGGTTTGTTTTTAGACATTCATGAATCTGTAATATATATTTAAATCCACCATCTTCGTAAAATCTTCCCAATGGAAATAATCTACAGAATCCCGGTCTTATGGCGTGGATACTGCAACGGCCCTGACTGTTAAGAAATACACACTGTTCTTTCTCTCCTGTCATCCGAAGATGCGGAAGAATATTGCCATCTGTCACTCCCAGTTCCAGACATTCCTGTAAAAGTTGCTCGACTGGTTTCTTTAACCCGATTGACAATCTGTGTACATCAAATGGGTCTAAAATCACTGAATCACCCATTCCCTGGCAACAGTCACAGCATCCTTCACAATCATGGCAGTCTGCTTTTACCATATCATTGGAATCATATAATTTTCCATCTGAAATTTCTTCCAGTGTCTGTTCTCTGCGCATAATTTATGCTTTTTCCTTTCACGCGAATAGCTATTTTATTTCTTTTCTCTCTATAGTCAATAAAGTAAAAATTCATACTCTATCGTTTATTGTTTTATAAGGAAAACAGTAAATTTAATTCAGTTAAAAGGCTTCCAGACCACTGACACCCCAGTCAGAGGCAAGGTCTTTCATTCCCTCCAGTACTTCCTCTCTGGAATATCCGTTGTCATCCAGGAAATCTCCATCCATATCATTCAGATACAGATAAAAGGTCAATGCTAATTCCAGATAATCTACATTCTCCTCTACCATACCCTCATACAATTCATTTTCCGCCTCATTAATTTTGCCTTCTTCTGCAAGTTTCATTACAGATGCAAAAAGCTTATCTGCATCCGTATAATCTGCTTCATTTTCAGGTAATGTATAATTTGGCTGCTGTTCATGAAGCAGAAGCTTCGCAATTAATCTTCCTACATCCTGAATATTTCTTATCATGTGATCATCCTGTACTGCCATGTCTGTTCCATCCTTTCACTTTTTTGATTTATATATTTTCATATCTTTTAGACACGAAATTACACTCTGTTTAGTATCTATATCCTGTATGATATCATCAGTCTAATTTCAATCCTGCAAGTGCCTGCGCAAATGCGTTATTTACTGGTTCTTTTGCTTCTTTTTGCTGTTGTCTCATATATTTCCGGACATCGCGCTTATTAACTCCTGCACCTTCCTTTTCCCGTCTTGCCTGAAAAACGGAGAGTTTTTCTTTATATCCGCAAGCACAGATAAATGTCTCTTCTTTGCCCTTTACGTACATTTCCATACGTTTATGACATTTCGGACAGCGGGCATTGGTCGTTCTGGAAACTGTTTCTTTGTATCCACATTCTCTGTCCTGGCATACCAGCATCTTTGCATTCTTTCCATTCACTGCGAGAAGTTTCTTACCGCAGTTCGGACAGATTTTATTTGTGAGATTATCATGGCGGAACGTTCCCTGTCCGGTTTTAATCTCATCCACGATATCGCAGGTATAGTTTCTGATTTCTTTCAGGAATGTCTCCTGTTTCATTTTACCTTTGGCAATATTTCCAAGTTTCATCTCCCAGTCTGCTGTCAGCTCTGGTTTGCGAAGTTCCTCAGGTACCAATTCCAGAAGCTGTTTTGCTTTAGAAGTCAGATATATTTCTTTTCCTTTTTTCTCCATCATGAAACTGTTAAACAGCTTCTCAATGATATCAGCTCTCGTTGCAACAGTTCCAAGGCCACCGGTCTCACCGAGAGTCTTTACCGCTTTCGCATCATGGCTTTCCATAAAGCGTACCGGGTTCTCCATAGCCGCAAGCAGGGTTGCTTCTGTAAATCTTGCAGGTGGTTTTGTTTTTCCTGTATTTACAGACACATTCTCTATACGCAGTTTTTCGCCCTTTTTCATCTGCGGAAGCTTCTGATCTTTCAGCTTCTGAGAATTGTCCGATATATCTGCGTCTTCCTCATCTGTGTCTGTGTCCGTATTTTCGTACACTTCTTTCCATCCTGCACTTTTTACAACTTTACCACTGGCGGCAAAGAGTTCTCCTGCTGCCAATCCTTCCATACTTACCTGTTCATAAATAAATGGCGGATAAAGTACACTTAAGAATCTGCGGACAACCATATCATAAATCTTACGTTCTTCATTTGTCATATGGTCAAGCTGCACAAACTGCTCCGTAGGGATAATTGCATGATGATCACTAACCTTTTTATCGTCCACAAAATTTCCATTGGCACGAATAGGCTGATTCAGCAATAGACCTGCCAGCTTTCTGTATGGACCGACTGCACACGCCTTCAGTCTTTCTTTGATCGTAGGCACAATGTCTTTACCGATATATCTGGAATCTGTTCTTGGGTAAGTAAGAACTTTATGATTCTCATACAGACGCTGCATGATGTTTAAGGTCTGTTTTGCTGAATACCCATATCTCTGATTTGCTTCCCTCTGTAACGTAGTCAGGTCATATAAGCCCGGAGCATATGTTTTCTTCTCTTTGCTGGTCACAGAAGAGATTTCCAGTGTATGATTACGGACTGCGGCGGAAATTTCTTCTACTCTCTCTTTATTAAAAGTTCTGAAACTTTTACTCTTCGGTTCTTTCCACGTCCAGGTAACATCTCCTGCTTTTACAGAAAGACCATAATATTCTTTTGGTCTGAATGAACGGATCTCTTCCTCCCTTTTTGCAATCATGGCAAGTGTAGGAGTCTGCACACGTCCACAGGATAGCTGGGCATTATACTTACATGTCAGTGCTCTGGTTCCATTCATTCCCACAAGCCAGTCTGCTTCTGCCCTCGCTACTGCAGCTCTGTACAGATTATCGTACTCATGTCCGTTTTTCAGATTTGTAAAGCCTTCTTTGATAGCTTTATCTGTAACTGAAGAAATCCACAGTCTGCGGATTGGTTTGCGGCAGTCTGATTTGTCAAGAATCCATCGTGCTACCAGTTCTCCTTCTCTTCCAGCATCTGTGGCTATGATAATATCTTTGATATCTTTCCTGTAAAGCTGTGTTTTCACTGCATTGTACTGTTTACCGGTCTGTCGGATCACAACCAGTTTCATTCGATCCGGCATCATGGGAAGTGTGGACATCTCCCATTTTGTATACTTTTTGTCGTATTCTTCCGGATCAGCAAGGGTAACCAGATGTCCCAGTGCCCAGGTAACCACATATTCTTTTCCTTCCAGCGTTCCATTGCCTTTCTGATTACAGCGAAGCACCCGGGCAATATCTCTGGCTACAGAAGGTTTCTCTGCTATTACTAATGATTTCATAAAATAATTTTTATTCTCCTTATAAAAATCTACAGTCAGGGATTTTGATGTCCCTGACCGCTGATTTTTCTTTTATATAGAGTATAGCATAGATAAATATATGATTCCAGTTCTTATTATCTAAATTTTATTTCATATCAATTTTGTATCCTACTCCACGCACAGTTTCCACCAGTTCTCCTGCAGTTCCCAGTTTCTGTCTCAGTGTTCTGATATGTACATCAACGGTTCTGCTTTCTCCGTCAAATTCATATCCCCATACCTGATTTAAGAGCTGTGTTCTGGAAAGAACAGTTCCGCTGTTTTTCAGGAGCAGGCATAATACTTCGTATTCTTTCAATGTCAGATTCACATTCTGTTTATCTACCGTTGCAATATGTCTGGCAGGGCAGACATAGAGATTTCCAATCTGATATTCTTCTGCACCGTCATCTTCTGTTCTTCTAAGTAAGGCACGAATCCTTGAGATCAGTTCCATCATTCGAAATGGTTTCGGGATATAATCATCGGCGCCGCTGTCCAGACCTACTACTGTGTCATATTCACTGCTTTTTGCAGTCAGCATAATAATCGGAAGTTTACGTGTATCCGGACGTACACGCAATTTCTTTAATATGGAAATACCGTCTTCCTCCGGGAGCATTACATCCAAAAGCAACAATGCGGGCTGTTCTTTTTCCAGTGCTCTCCAGAAAAGGGAAGGTCTCTCAAAACCTTTTGCCTCAAAGCCCTGACTTTTTAATGTATAAATCACCAGTTCACGAATACTCTCATCATCTTCCACCAAATATATCATTTTTTGTTCTCCATTTACTATTATTTTTCTGAATCAGGTAAATTTCTGATTTGATTAATCTCAGTATAATCGTGTGCCGTAAAATCTTTGTCCTGCTTTATGTTAAAACTTTGTAAAATATGTTACCGTTCACTACGTGCCCGGCAACACGCTTCGCGATGCACAGAATTTATACTAATCGTATAAATTCGCGCGGTATGTCTCGGGTTTTCTGTTGCCAAGCATCCGTAAGAAGCTGCCAGTGGCAGGTTCTGTAGGTGACCTTCGCTCACCAAAAACACCTCGCGGGATATTACCAGTGAACAGTACTTAAAATATATTGCTTTTCATCCTGCATTTTTTAATAAATTTTTTATATACTTTATGAGAAAATTTATTTGTAAAAGAAGTATGAAGATGTTATGATAATGAAAGAAAGAATATAGAATGTTACTGCAAACGAAATGAACAGTAATACAGTATTAAACAGATTATATAAAGAAGGTGACATTGTGAAACGTCTTATTGAAAAATACCGACATGGCTTTGTGATCGGTATTTACAGTATTATTTATATTTTGATGTTCAATTATCTGGAACATCGTCCAGTTCACAGCTATCATATCGTACATACGGTTTTCGATGACTGGATACCATTTTGTGAGGTTTTTATCATACCTTATCTGTTATGGTTTCCGTACATGTTCCTGGCTGTAATCTATTTTATATTTTTTAATAAAAACAAACATGAATACTACCAGCTGGCATTTAACCTTATGATGGGAATGACTGTTTTTCTGATCGTTTCTTACGTTTATCCAAATGCACAGCATTTACGTCCAACAGAGTTCCCAAGGGATAATATTTTTACAGATATGGTGAAATGGCTGTACAGCACAGACACTCCTACAAATATTCTTCCAAGTATTCATGTTTTTAACTCTCTTGCGATACATATGTCTCTCACAAACTGTGAGGCACTTCGTGATAAGAAAATAGTAAAGGCTGCTTCCTTTACCCTTACCGCATTGATCATCATGTCAACCATGTTCCTGAAACAGCATTCAGTGATTGATGTATGTATGGGTACGACTCTTGCTTTATTTGGATTTTTGTTTTTTTATCCGAGAAAAGCCGCCGTTTCTTCCAGAGCATCTTACTTTGGAGAGGCCAGACGAAAAAAAAGTGAAAATTAAAATTACCTTCTTGAAATAGATTTTGATAAAACAAAAAGAACTTTTTTAGAAAACATAAGATGTTTCCTAACATAAGTTCTTTTTTATCATCTTTCATCCATTCCTTTACATGTAAAAACTCTGTACAATCAAAATATCAGATGTTTTCTGTCTATTTTTAACCCAATTTCAATTAATTAAATCCATAGAATTTCTGGCTGATCTTATAGGCTGCCACTGACATCTTTCTTCCACCCTTTCCTGGCAGGTTCATTACTCTTCCAAAAAGACTGTGGCGTAATTTTCTGTATACCAGTTTGTTCTGCGTTTTAATATATTCCAGAAGTTCTTTCTTCTTCTGCAGAGATTCCTCTGTATTAGCACGTATCAGCATGATAGAAGAAATCGTTGTTATGATATCCAGATAACTGAACATATACTCTTTCAGGCGTTTATTGGTATTTCCGCAATTAATATATGCGTCTACCATCAGCTTATTTACACGAATCTGCTGGTCAATTCGTTTGATCATTACTTTCTCGTTTACGGATTGGTCATCTCTGCCGATAAAGTAGCGGTAGAAATTAACGTCCAGATAATACAGGTTCTTAACATATGGAAGCGGCTCAAATGCAAACAGATTATCTACATAGAATGTATGCTTCGGTAATTCCAG
>NZ_JBWLUT010000128.1:0-3122 GCF_056504575.1 Blautia sp. CGZ-1-C1 | reverse complement strand
ACAGGATATCGCAGCAATGGCAGCAATCCCGAACATGAGAGTTTACATCCCAAGCGATCATTTACAGACAGAGAAACTGACAGAAGCATTATTAAAAGATGAGAAACCAGCATACATCCGTGTAGGCCGTAACGCTGTAGATCCTGTATATGAAGAAGGCAATGTACCATTTGAGATGGACAAAGCAACATTTGTATGCGAAGGAACAGATGTAGCCATCATCGCATGCGGTGAAATGGTAAAACCTGCAAAAGATGCAGCAGCAATCCTGAAAGAACAGGGAATCAGCGCAACAGTTGTAGATATGTACTGCGTAAAACCTCTTGATAAAGCGGCAGTTGTAAAAGCAGCAGAGAATGCAAAAGCAGTTCTTACAGTAGAAGAACATGCTCCATTCGGCGGCCTTGGCTCCATGGTAAGCCAGGTAGTCGGCAGCGAATGCCCTCGTAAAGTTGTAAACATGAGTCTTCCGGATGCTCCGGTTATCACAGGTACATCCCAGGAAGTATTTGACTACTACGGACTTAATGCAAAAGGAATTGCAGAAAAAGCAGCAGAACTGGTGAAATAAGATGAGCAGATATGTATTAGGAATCGACCAGAGTACACAGGGAACGAAAGCTCTCCTCTTTGATGAGGAGGGCACCCTGATTTGTCGAACAGACCTCCCTCATAAACAGTATATTAATGAAAAAGGCTGGGTAGAGCACAATCCTGAGGAAATTTATGCAAATACACTGGCAGTCGTAAAGAATCTGGTAGAAAAAGCCGGAATTGACAAAAATGACCTGGCAGTCCTTGGAATCAGCAACCAGCGTGAAACAGCAATGGTCTGGAACCGCACTACAGGCAAGCCAGTATACAACGCAGTTGTATGGCAGTGTGCAAGAGGTGCCCAGATCTGCGAAGAAATTGAAAAAGCCGGAAATGCGGATATGATCCGTTCTCATACAGGCTTGCAGTTATCTCCATACTTCTCGGCAGCCAAGATTGCCTGGGTGCTGAAGAATGTAGAGGGAGTACAGGAACTTGCAGATAAAGGCGAACTCTGCTGCGGAACGATTGACAGCTGGCTAGTATACAAACTTACAGGCGGAAAAGAATTCCGCACAGATTATTCTAATGCATCCAGAACCCAGATGTTCAACATTTCAGAACTTAAATGGGACAAACAGGTATGCGATCTCTTCGGAATCCCTACATCCGTCCTCCCGGAAGTAACAGATTCCGATGGAGATTATGGTGCGACAGATTTTGACGGCTATCTTGACCACGAAATCCCGATCAGAGGCGTACTGGGAGATTCCCACGGTGCACTCTTTGGACAGGGATGTGTAGAAAAAGGTATGATCAAGTCTACCTATGGAACAGGCTCCTCTGTTATGATGAATATCGGAGACAAACCGGTATTCAGTGACCGTGTAGTTACCTCGCTTGCATGGAAACTGGGCGGAGAAGTTAACTATGTTCTTGAAGGAAACATTAACTACACAGGTGCAGTTATCACCTGGCTCAAAGATGATCTGGAGCTGATTTCTTCTCCTGGAGAAACAGAGCAGCTTGCCAAAGAATCTAACCCCGCAGATAAATCCTATCTGGTGCCTGCATTTACCGGTCTTGGCGCTCCATACTGGGACAGCGAAGCGACAGGAATTCTTACAGGCATGACCAGAACTACGAAACGAAGAGAAATCGTAAGAGCTGCACTCGACTGCATTGCTTATCAGATCACAGATGTGATCAAGGCAATGAGTACGGAGTCCGGCATCGACATCTCCGAACTCCGCGTAGACGGTGGCCCGACCAAAAACAAATACCTCATGCAGTTCCAGAGCGACATCGCCCATGTTACTGTCCAGGTTCCTTCCTCCGAGGAACTTTCCGGAATTGGAGCTGCTTATGCAGCAGGAATCGCAGCTGGCATTTATAATAAGAAAGAAGTTCTAAACAAAATGACCCGCACCCGCTTTACTCCACAGATGCAGTCAGAAGAATGTGCCCAGAAATATGCAGGCTGGAAAAATGCTGTAGAACAGGTATTGCATAAATAATAGCAGCAGTGCTATAATTCACAACAGAATATCGCACGAAGAAGAGCAGATATTACACTGATGTATCCAGTGTAGTAGCTGCTCTTTTATGTTAAGTTACATTATTTGATATAAAAGTTTACACTTATTGATACTCAGCTCAGAAATATTTTTATTTTTCGTGCATTTGCAGGATATCTAGATATTCTTAGTTCTCAAAAAACTGCGTTATGAGAATCCGGAGACACTGTCTGAGCGTAGCGAGTTTGGCTCTGGATTCTCATGGTTTTAGCAGCTTTTTGAGGACTTAGAATATCTTAGGTCCCGAAACCGCACGAAAAATAAAAATATTTCTGAGCGTCCCTTTATGACTTATGAAATACAAATAAACATTTTCAAAAAATACAAAAAAGGGATTGACAAACAAAAATAAAGATTGTATAGTATTACTATCAAATCAATATGAAAACAAGGAAAGCAAAAAATCTCATTAAAAATATCAGATAAGAAGGTGACAAGACATGAAACAAATCCTATGTTTCGGCGATTCCAATACATACGGTTTAATCCCGGGAACTACTAATCAGAGATACGGATGGGGTACCCGCTGGACCAGCATCCTGGATGACAAAGTAAGAACAAAAGGCTACAGAGTAATCGAAGAAGGACTTTGCGGAAGAACCACTGTATTCGACAATCCATTCCGCACAGAAAGAAGAGGAACGGAAATGCTTCCGGCAATCCTTGAGAGCCACAGACCGGTAGATACCATCGTTCTTATGCTTGGCACCAACGACTGTAAAAGCGTATACAGCGCAACCCCGGAAGTGATTGGACAGGGGATTGAACAGCTCCTTGATCAGATCAACACTGTAAACCCGGATGCTAAAATATTACTGGTATCTCCCATCTACCTTGGGGAGAGGATTTTGATCCGGAATTCGATAAGAATTCTATTGAATGACCGCGCGTCGCATTCTCGTTACTTCAGTGATGAGTTAACCGACGCGCAATTTTTTTGTTAAAAAAAGAACGTATGTTTACAGAATAAGATATCTATGGTACAATTTGTTCATAGCACAAAATAAAACT
>NZ_JBWLUT010000127.1:0-10572 GCF_056504575.1 Blautia sp. CGZ-1-C1 | reverse complement strand
TAGATTTATGGTAATTACGGTAATGACAGAAGTGGTATGACAGAGTCGCATTAGATAAGCCTGGTAGAGAGTGTTATCGACAGGCAAAGGATAATGGCTTAATACATGAATAACTGAAAAAATATTTAGGAAAAAGTGATGAAAAACCTCCTGAGATTTTGTATAATTTATGCATAAAAAACAACTTGTTCGTATGTGCGTACAAGTTGTATTCTAGATACAGGAGGGAAGAAGACATGACAGATAATGGAAAGCCTAAATATTTCTCACTAATGGAGCAGCTCAGGAATGATATTGTATCAGGAGCCATCCGGCCGGGAGAAAAGCTTCCTTCGGAAAATGAACTTTCACAGAGATATTCCCTGAGCAGACATACAGTCCGTAAGGCACTGGGGATTCTGGAACAGGATGGATATGTGGAAGCGTTTCATGGAAAAGGCACTTATTGTTCTGAAAATATGCGTCATATAAAGAAATCGAAGAATATTGCAGTAGTTACCACATATATTTCCGATTATATTTTTCCAAGACTGATACAGGGAATGGATAATGTTCTTTCGGAAAGAGGTTACAGTATTATTCTGAAAAACACAGCAAACAGCAGACAGAAAGAAGCAAGATGTCTGGAAGAACTTCTGAAGAAAGACATTGACGGTCTTATCATTGAACCAAGTAAAAGTGAGATGGTATGCAAACACAGGAGTCTTTATCAGAATCTGGATAAGTTTGAAATACCGTATGTGTTTATTCAGGGAATTTATTCTGAGATGAGAGATAAACCGCATATTCTTATGGATGATGCACAGGGTGGTTATCTTGTAACCAGATATCTGCTGGAACTGGGACATAAGAAAATCAAAGGCTTTTTTAAAGCAGATGATATGCAGGGACTCGAACGACATAAAGGATATGTCCGGGCATTGCAGGAATTTGGAATTTCTTATAATCCGGATGATGTTGTGTGGTTTCACACAGAAGACAGAAAAGTGAAACCGGCACTGATGGCAAAAGAAATGGTACAGAGTGGACAGCTTCCGGATGGAATTGTCTGTTATAATGATCAAATTGCTGTTCAGGTTATGGAAGAATTAGAGAAGCAGGGAATTAAAATTCCTGATGATATTTCGATAACGGGCTATGATAATTCTCTGTATGCACAGCGTGGAAATGGAATCACAACAATCGCCCATCCACAGGAAAAACTGGGAGAAATGGCCGCAGAGCTTATTCTGGAGAAGATTAATGGAATTCCAGAGGAAGAGAGTAAAGTCGAAAGACTGATTCATCCGGAACTGATTGTCAGAGGCTCATGTAAAAAGGCATAAAAATAAATCTGTTGAGATTTCAGATATAAGAGTTTCTGAGTTAAGAAAAACTTATTTTATATAGGTAAAATGATATTAAACATACAGATTTTAAAACATTAATGCCTGGTACGTTGCTGAGCACGAAGTGATCAGTAATTTTTACGGCAGCCAATGTATCTAAAATCTGAAAATAAATAAAAATCCAGGGAGGAATTTTATCATGAAGACAGGAAGAAACTATAAGTTTTGGTTTTGCACAGGTTCACAGGATCTTTACGGAGATGAATGCTTAAGAAAGGTTGCTGAGCATTCCAGAATTATCGTTGAAGAATTAAATAAAAGTGGTGTTCTTCCATTTGAATTAGTATGGAAACCAACACTGATCACAAACGAACTGATCCGTAAAACATTCAATGAAGCGAATGCAGATGAGGACTGCGCAGGTGTTATCACATGGATGCATACTTTTTCACCGGCCAAATCATGGATCCTTGGTCTGAAAGAGTATAGAAAACCTCTGTGCCATCTGCACACACAGTTTAATGAAGAAATTCCTTATGACACCATTGATATGGATTTCATGAATGAAAACCAGTCTGCACATGGTGGACGTGAATATGGACACATTGTTTCCAGAATGGGAATTGAAAGAAAAGTTATCGTTGGACACTGGGCTGACAAAGAAGTTCAGGAAAGACTTGCTTCCTGGATGCGTACAGCAGTTGGTATCATGGAAAGCAGCCATATCCGTGTTTGCCGTGTAGCAGATAACATGAGAAACGTAGCTGTTACAGAAGGCGATAAAGTAGAAGCACAGATCAAATTCGGATGGGAAGTTGATGCTTATCCTGTAAATGAAATCGCTGATTATGTAAAAGATGTAGCAAAAGGTGATGTAGATGCATTAGTTGATGAATATTACAGCAAATATGACATCCTTCTTGAAGGCAGAGATCCGGAAGAATTTAAACGTCATGTAGCAGTTCAGGCTCAGATTGAAATTGGATTTGAGAAATTCCTGGAAGAGAAGAACTATCAGGCAATCGTTACACACTTTGGTGATCTGGGGGCCCTGCAGCAGCTTCCTGGACTTGCTATTCAGAGACTTATGGAAAAAGGTTACGGATTCGGTGCAGAAGGTGACTGGAAGACAGCTGCAATGGTTCGTCTGATGAAGATTATGACTGCCGGAATGAAAGATGCAAAGGGAACTTCCATGATGGAAGACTATACGTACAACTTTGTACCTGGAAAAGAGGGAATCCTTCAGTCTCATATGCTTGAGGTTTGCCCGTCTGTTGCTGATGGCAAGATCGGAATCAAAGTTTGCCCGCTTTCCATGGGAGACAGAGAAGATCCTGCAAGACTTGTATTTACAAGTAAGACAGGCCCGGCTATTGCAACATCTCTGATTGACCTTGGCGATCGTTTCCGTCTGATCATCAATGATGTAGAGTGCAAGAAAGTTGAGAAACCAATGCCGAAACTTCCTGTAGGAAGCGCATTCTGGACACCACAGCCGAACCTTAAGACAGGTGCAGAAGCATGGATTCTTGCAGGCGGCGCTCATCATACAGCATTCACTTATGACCTTACAGCTGAACAGATGGGAGACTGGGCAGCAGCTATGGGTATTGAAGCTGTCTATATCGACAAAGACACAAACATCCGCGACTTCAAGAACGAGCTGAGATGGAATGAACTCGCATTTAGAAAATAAGAAGTTACTGTTCACTCCGTTTGCAGCATCAATAAAATACTGTGACTGATATACTGTCTGTTATTAACATATTTATAATGTATTCTTTGTGAATAAAGAAAGTGGACAGTGATAAAAGTAATACAGATATAAGGGCTGTCATATCAGACTGACTATCGGAAAGTCTGATATGACAGCCAAATGTGTATAAAAAGCGCATAAAAACAGTAGAAAAATTGATAGTAAAATCATAAGAAAAATGCGATAATAATGATAAATAATGGAAACTAGGAGGTACATAAAAATGGGAGCAGCAGAAGCAAAAGCAGCGATTCTCGCAAACAAAACAGCACTTGGGATTGAATTTGGTTCTACCAGAATCAAAGCGGTACTTGTAGATGACAAAAACCAGCCGATCGCATCCGGCGCACACGAGTGGGAGAACCGCTACGAAAATGGTATCTGGACATACAGTCTGGATGATATCTGGACAGGTATTCAGGACTGCTATCAGGACATGGCAAAAGATGTAAAGGCAAAATATGACGTAGAACTGGAATCTGTAGGTGCATTCGGTGTCAGCGCCATGATGCATGGCTATATGCCTTTTAACAAAGAAGGAGAACTTCTTGTACCATTCCGTACATGGAGAAACAATATTACCGGAGAAGCAAGCGAGAAACTGATGGAACTGTTTAACTATAACATTCCGCAGAGATGGAGTATTGCACATCTGTATCAGGCAATCCTTAATGGCGAAGAACATGTAAAGGATATCGATTATATTGCAACTCTGGAAGCATATGTACACTGGAAACTGACAGGAAAAAGAGTTCTGGGAATCGGTGATGCTGCCGGTATGTTCCCGATCGACACAACAAAGGCAGATTACAATCAGGAAATGGTTGATAAATTTGATGAACTGGTAGCTCCTTATGGATTCTCATGGAAGCTTCGCGACATTATGCCGAAAGCACTTGTTGCAGGTGAGGATGCTGGCGTTCTTACTGAAGAAGGTGCGAAACTTCTCGATGTAACAGGAAAATTAAAAGCAGGAATCCCAATGTGTCCTCCGGAAGGTGATGCAGGAACAGGTATGGTTGCTACAAACAGTGTCGCAGTACGTACAGGTAATGTTTCCGCAGGAACTTCTGTATTTGCCATGATCGTTCTGGAGAAAGAACTTTCCAGACCATATAAAGAAATTGATATGGTTACCACTCCGTCAGGACATCTGGTAGCTATGGCACATTCCAATAACTGTACTTCTGACCTGAATGCATGGGTAAATGTATTTAAGGAATTTGCAGAAGCTATGGGTATGGAAGTAGATATGAATAATCTCTTCGGAACTCTTTATAATAAAGCACTGGAAGGTGATCCGGACTGTGGCGGTCTTCTTTCCTACTGCTATTTCTCAGGTGAGCATATGACAGGATTCGAAGAAGGACGTCCGTTATTTGTTCGTTCTCCTGAGAGCAAATTTAACCTTGCAAACTTTATGAGAACAAATCTGTATACATGCCTTGGCGCTATGAGAGTAGGTCTGAACCTTCTGTTTGAGAAAGAGAATGTAAAAGTAGATCGTCTTCTTGGACATGGTGGATTATTTAAGACCAAAGGTGTCGGACAGCAGATTCTTGCAGATGCAGTAAATGCACCGGTATCTGTAATGGCTACTGCAGGTGAAGGCGGAGCATGGGGAATTGCCCTTCTTGCTTCTTATCTTGTAAACAAGGAAGAGGGAGAAACTCTGGAAGCATTCCTTGACAATAAAGTATTTGCAGATCAGGAAAGCAGCACACTGGATCCAAAACCAGAAGGAGTAGCGGGATTCAATGCATTTATGGACAGCTATATGAAAGGTCTTTCTATTGAAAAGGCAGCAGTAGACTCCAAAATCTGGTAATGTTTCAAAGTGACTTCTATGTATTGACAAAAAATGTTGCGTAAAAAGTCCGCCACATTTTTTGCCACATATTGTAGCACTTAAAGAAAAATTGTAAAATATCCTTATCAACTCATACGGGGAGAAACGCAATGATTTTTAAAAATGTAAAAAATGCAATCGTTCGCTGGCGTGTATGAAATGAGAGGAAAAAGAGAAATATAAAAGAATAAGGCAGCATCGCATAGCATAAGGCTTGCGATGCTGTTTTTTGTATTTTTTATGCTTTTTATGAGTGTTTTTTGGGGATGAAAATATGATTTTGGGTAAAATTTGGGTACAAATTATAAATGTTACAAAAATATTAACAAAATTCAGATTAGTAAAATCCGGAAACCCGCATAAATACTAAAGGAAAGCCCCAGTAGGGGAGCTACCGGGGCTTTCGAGGGGAGTATAAATAATTAAATAAGGGGTTTATGTAAAAAAAATTTTTGAAGGGTAAATTCTTTTTACAGGTATGATTATAATATAGCTTGGTGAAAAAAGCAACATATTTTGATGAATATTCCCCCGCGTTTTTGGGATAATAGTCAATGTGAAGCACATTCAGTAATGAAGTGTGACATAAAACTGTCCGGATTCTTTTGGACTTCCGGAAGAGCCGGATAGATAAAACGCATCAGGAGGAATAAAATAATGGCAAAAAATTATGAATCTGAGAGTAAAAACAGTAGAAATTACACAGACACAACAAGCAAAAACAGCTATGGAAACGAAATGAACCATACTGACAATGCAAGAAGCAAAAACGAAACAGACAGCAGAGATAAAGCAAAAAACAAAGTGAAAAATAAGACTTCCCAGTCTTATAGCTCAGAAGAGGACAGATACTAATAAAGAAAGGCGAATTGAGAACAACTTAGTGATAAAAATTCGCATTTAGCCTGCTTCTTGATGACACAATACGGGTTACAGTAAAAAAAGCTGCCAGTGGAATGAATCTGCTGGCAGTTTTTGATGCTGCTACATATGATATAACAAAAAGGAGTCTGCCATGTTTCCAGTGGAAACGATTTCTGCAAAAATGCTGGATTATTATGTGGACCGCAGGGACGCATTAATTATAGATCTGCGCGAAAGAGAGGCATATGCACATAGCCATGTAAAAGGGGCAGTGAACATGCCGTACGCTGAAATTGATGAACATACCACATTTCCCAACGGAAAAACACTGGTGTTATATTGTGACAGAGGCGGTGCAAGCCTTCTTCTTGCCCGTCAGCTTGCCAAACTGGGCTACCGTACCCGTTCTGTAATAGGTGGTTTTGAAGCATATAGGGGAAGAAATCTTGTAATTTCGGCATAAGCATGATAAGGTGTATATATGCCAAAATCCTTAAGAATACAAGCCAAAATTCCTTTGCCGCAGGCAATCGGGAATGAATTTTGGCTGCGTTACCTGGAATGAAGTGAACAGTGACGTACTATTTGGATGCAGGAAAATACAGATTAATCGAAAAGAGGAGAATATTTACTATGAAATATATGTTTGCGTCAGATGTCCATGGTTCTGCATATTACTGCAGAAAGATGCTGGATGCTTATAAAGAAGAAAAGGCAGAGCGCCTGGTACTGCTGGGCGATCTGCTTTATCATGGCCCGAGAAATGATCTTCCGAAGGAATATGCCCCGAAAGAGGTCATTGCCATGCTGAATGACATGAAAAGAGAAATCTATGCTGTGCGCGGAAACTGTGAAGCAGAAGTGGACCAGATGGTATTACAGTTCCCTGTTATGGCAGATTACTGCATTTTAAATCTGGATGGAAGAACTTTCTATGCTACACATGGACATGTCTACAATGAGAATAACCTGCCGCCGATTCAGGAGGGAGACATCCTTATTCATGGACATACTCACGTACTTAAGGCAGAACAGAAAGAGGGATATGTATTGTTAAATCCGGGTTCTGTATCCATTCCAAAAGAGGGAAATCCTCCTACATATGCAATCTTTGAGGATGGCGTGTTCACAATCAAAGATTTTGAAAAAAATGTTGTAAAAAGTATAAATCTTTAACCGACGGATATCTACTGAAAGAATTATTATCAGAAAGGACAAAGAATGGAAAAATTTGAATTGATAGCACCTTGTCACTTTGGCATGGAGGCAGTATTAAAACGGGAGATCCTTGATCTTGGCTACGAGATCACAAAAGTTGAGGACGGCAAAGTGACATTTGAGGCAGACGCCCAGGGAATTGCAGATGCTAACATATTCCTGCGTTCCACGGAGAGAATCCTGCTGAAAGTAGCTGAAGTAAAGGCGGAAACGTTCGATGAGCTCTTCGAGAAGACAAAGGCTCTTCCGTGGGAAAACTACATTCCAAAGGATGGCAAGTTCTGGGTCGCAAAAGCGAATTCTGTTAAAAGTAAACTCTTTAGCCCATCAGATATCCAGTCTATTATGAAAAAAGCGATTGTAGAGCGTCTGAAGGGCGTATACGGGGTATCCTGGTTTGAGGAGGACGGAGCAAGCTTTCCGATCCGTGTGGCATTTATGAAAGATGTGGCTACAATTGGTATTGATACTTCAGGCGTATCCCTGCACAAAAGAGGATATCGTAAAATGACAGTAAAAGCTCCGATCACAGAGACGCTTGCCTCTGCGCTGATCATGCTCACACCATGGAATAAAGACAGAATTCTGGTCGATCCATTCTGCGGCAGTGGTACTTTCCCGATCGAGGCTGCGATGATGGCAGCAGACATTGCACCGGGAATGAACCGTTCTTTCCTGGCAGAAGACTGGAAACACTTAGTTCCGAGAAAATGCTGGTATGATGCCAATGAGGAAGCGCAGGACAGGGTAAATCTTAACATTGATACAGATATCCAGGGCTTTGACATTGATTCGGAAGCTTTGAAAGCAGCCAGGGCAAATGCAAAAATGGCAGGGGTGGACAAGCTGATCCATTTCCAGCAGAGACCGGTAAAAGAACTCCGCCATCCGAAGCCGTATGGATTTATCATCACAAACCCGCCATACGGCGAACGACTGGAAGAAAAAGAGAATCTTGCGCAGCTTTACAGAGAAATCGGGGAAAGTTATGCAAGACTGGATAAGTGGTCGATGTATCTGATCACATCTTATGAAAAAGCAGAGAATGATATCGGAAGAAAAGCGGACAAGAACCGAAAGATTTATAATGGAATGCTGAAAACTTATTATTACCAGTTTCTGGGACCGCGCCCGCCGAAGAAAAATAAGTAAGCAGCATAGTTATTTTGAAAAGAATGTGCTGGAAAGTTATTCAGAACAGCGTAAACAGTAAACGGATACAGAAGTAAATGGAAATAAATAAAACAGAGGACATAAAGAATTATGAAAAAAATAATTTTTGCTACCGGTAATCAGGACAAGATGAAAGAAATCCGGGAAATTCTTGCGGATATGGATGTGGAAGTTGTTTCTATGAAAGAAGCAGGAATCCATGCAGATATCGTAGAAGATGGCTCTACTTTTGAAGAAAATGCCATAATCAAGGCGAAAACGATTTGCGAAATGACAGGGGAGATCACTCTTGCGGATGATTCTGGCCTGGAGATTGACTATCTGAACAAGGAGCCTGGCATTTACTCTGCGCGTTATATGGGAGAAGATACCTCCTATCGCATTAAGAATGCCAATTTGATAGAAAGATTGAATGGTGTGCCGGACGAGAAACGTACTGCAAGGTTCGTATGTGCCGTTGCAGCGGCTTTTCCGGATGGAAGTGTAAAAACAGTACGTGGAACAATGGAAGGCCGTATAGGGTACGAAGAGAAGGGCGAGAACGGATTTGGATATGATCCGATTTTCTACCTTCCTGAATATGGATGTACTTCTGCAGAACTGTCTATGGAAGAAAAAAATAAGATCAGCCATCGTGGCAAAGCTCTGCGTGCTATAAAGGAAGAACTGAAATGAAGGTATTGATCGTAAGCGATACTCATGGACGGGATGAAAATCTGGAGGAAGCAGTGTACAGAGAGGCGCCTTTTGATTATCTGATCCACTGTGGCGATGTAGAGGGAAGAGAAATCTTTATTGAAGCTCTGGCAGAATGCCCATGCAGCATTGTCGCTGGGAATAATGACTTTTTCACAGATCTTCCACAGGAAGAAGAGATAACACTGGAAGGCTATAAAATTCTGGTGACACATGGACACTATTATTTTGTGTCCAAAGATCATGACCGGATTGTGGAGAAAGCAAAGGCAAAAGACTGCCAGATCGTAATGTATGGTCATACCCATACTCCGGTAGTCGAAGAAGAGAACGGAATTCTTGTGATTAATCCAGGCAGTCTTACCTATCCGCGTCAGCGTGGCCGCAGACCGAGCTATGCAGTTATGGAAATCGAAGAGGGAAAATATCCTCAGATAGAAATAAAATACCTTTGAAATAATGTCCCCATAACTGTGAACACAATATATTTTGAGTTTGCTCATTTATGAAGACATCTAAAATAAAAAATTGAGATTTTTTTATTGTGCGAAAAAAATATTTTTTTACAAAAAATCTTAAAAACCATGCCCACAAACCATTTTTTAAGCAAAAAAATGAAACTTTTTTCAAAAAAGTGAAAAGCCCGCAAAGCCTTGATTTTAGCGGCTTTGCGGCACTTTTTGAAACCGAAAAAATCACTTTTTCAAAAAAAAACAAAAAAAATTGAAAAAAAGTGTTGACATTTGGAGTGGCTTACCATATAATATGTCTTGCGTCGGACAACGAAGCACAAATAAATAAAGAAAAACAGCGGGGTGTGGCTCAGTTTGGCTAGAGCGCCTGGTTTGGGACCAGGAGGCCGCAGGTTCGAATCCTGTCACCCCGACTGCTGTAACAACAACATTACCGTTTCAGCGAAATGCGGGTGTAGTTCAATGGTAGAACACTAGCCTTCCAAGCTAGATACGTGGGTTCGATTCCCATCACCCGCTTCTCTGTATGCACAGAGAGATGTGTCTGTAGCTCAGCTGGATAGAGCAACGGCCTTCTAAGCCGTGGGTCGGGGGTTCGAATCCCTTCAGGCACGCTGTGGTGGGTATAGCGCAGTTGGTTAGCGCGCCAGATTGTGGCTCTGGAGGCCCAGGGTTCGAATCCCTGTATCCACCCTTCGCCTTTGGGCTATCGCCAAGCGGTAAGGCACAGCACTTTGACTGCTGCATTCGCTGGTTCGAATCCAGCTAGCCCAGTCTTAATATGGAGCATTAGCTCAGTCGGTAGAGCACTTGACTTTTAATCAAGTTGTCCGGGGTTCGAATCCCCGATGCTTCATTAAATAGCGGAAATCTTATGAAGAGGTTTCCGCTATTTTATTGCTTCTGTAGAAACTGGTACATCAACAATCAACTTGTTGGTATATCGGCTGGAGCAGTAATCTACAATTTATAAAGATGCGGATATGGCGGAATTGGCAGACGCGCTGGTTTTAGGTACCAGTGGGCTTCCCGTGCAGGTTCAAGTCCTGTTATCCGCATTCAGAATGAAGTACCGTTTAAAGACGGTACTTTTTCTGTTTTACAGAGATAATATTTTATTGTATAGTTAATTCATAGTGTTTTTGGGAAAGAATACTATGGAATGATGCCAGAGTCGAATTGAATAACTGCGCGTCGCATTCTCGTTACACT